>CAJPSE010000160.1 GCA_905373185.1 uncultured Fretibacterium sp. | reverse complement strand
ATATTGATGTTGTTTTGTTGATTTGATGTTGATGCACAAAAAAACATTTTTGTGAAATCGGGTGAACCTATTGCACGGTTATATTTTCAATTCGAGCATGTTTTCAATCTTGATCCATATCTTGACCTATATCTTAACCGATAACGACCGTTTATACCAGTCCCCCGATAAAAAAGACCGCGACACAAAGCCAGGGCATGTACCCCGGTCGCCCCCTCAACATTCCGAATTCAGCGTTTGGAGAGGCAGTGATGGGCCGCCAGCGCCTCGATCAGGGAATTGTCGTCCTGGTCGTCCAAGTCGTCCAGAAACGCCTCCATCTCATCGTACTCCTCCCCTCCGCCCAGAGAGCGCAGGATCTCCAGTATCTCTTCGGCCTCCTCGCCAAAACGTCCGGAGAGCAGGCCGAAGAGGATCACCCCCCTGGAAAACCAGTTGAGCAGGTCCAGCGAGGAGGACCAGACGTCCGAGAAGAGAAGGCTGAAATGGAAATCCTCCTCCTCTTCCTCCGAGTCGTCCACCGGATCGGGGAAGTAGCCCAACATGTAGAAGGGGACGTTCGGGGCCATGGACAGGGCCTCCCAGAACATCGCGGCCGCCTGGTGAAGGGAGCCCTTCCCGGTCAACATGAAGCACGCGGCCAACCTCGCGTAGGCCCAGCCCAGCTGGCGGTCGCCGTCCTGCATCGTCTCGCGGAGGACGAGAGACCAATCGCCCTTTTCGATCAGGATCCTGTAATAAAGGCTTCTGACGGAGCCCTGGTCGTCCAGATTGTGGCGCATGAGCTCCTGGACTATCTCGAAGGAACGCTCGTCATCCTCCAGGGAAAAGAGGGTGAAGGCCACCCTCTGCAGGAGCGCGAGGTAAACCGTCCCCAGCTCGTTCTCGGCAAAATCCGCCTCGGGGATCCCCTCCTCCCTCAACACACTGCGGGCGTTCTCGATGGCATGGACGAGTATCGGCAGGCGCACGTCGTCGTCCTCGGTAAGATCGGCCTGAAGCAGGAGGACCTCGGGGTTCTCGGGGTCCAGCTCCAAGGCCCGCCCCACCAGCTCCTCGACCTCCGCGGCATCCCCGGATTCATAGGCCCGTTCCAAAAGGCCCTCGATGTCCTCGGTTTCGTTCCCCATGTTCCATCCCCCTCCAGTTGGCTGACATCCAATATTTCAGCGATATTTCCATCGGCGTTACCGCATCGGGGAGGAATTCCTATTTTCCGCCCGTGTCCCAGCCGCCACCGCCATCCGACGGAGCGCGGTCACCGCCGCCGCCTCCGACATCCCACTGCGATCCGGGGTTTTCCTCTCCGGGATTGGAAGGCGAAGCGGCCGGAGAGGCCCCGGATGAACGCCCCCCACTCCCCCCGTCTTTTCCATGACGGTAGGAGCCCAGGGAGTCCAACGGGATGGGCCCGTGCCACAGAAGCCCCCACGATCGGGCCAGATTGGCCAGATCACAGGCATTCCCGCACGTCCAGAAGAACTCCTTTTCCCTCAGCTGTTCCACGATCCAGGGACGCCGCAGCCGCAGGGCCTCCCAGGTGTACTGCCCGCCTGCCGGGGACACCTTCTTCCACCTGTCCACCAGCCAGACCCAGACTCCCGGCCTCCCCGAACGCCAGGCCAGGATCGTACAGGCCAAAGGATCCTCCAGGATGCCCATGCTGTCGCATCCGAGGGCTCGAACTTTACGAAACTCATCGCACTGGAGGAAGTCGCCGCACATCCAGGGGGCCGTTACCCGGGTCAGCTCGGGCACCCTCATGGGGACGATGGAGCCCACGAGGACATCGGTCGGGACGATGCAGCCGTCGACGCCCGTCCGGCCGTACACCCAGCGGTCGGGGGCCACCTGAGCCACCGCGAAGCCGTCGAACGTGGCGTACCACCCCGCGGGCATACCCTGAGGACGCCAGACCTCGAAGTTCAGTGCATAGGGTCTTTGATATGCCGCCATCACGGTATTCGCCAGAACACTCCGCATCGGCAGCGTAAAGAACTTTCCCCCCATGTCCCCCATGGGGACGAGGGAGGGCTGAGCATCGGCCTGTCCCCTCGACAGGTGAAGCAACAACAGGATCACGGCGACAAGAGAGCCCTTTCCCAAGGTCCGAAGCATCCCAAAGATCACTCCTCCGTCTCACGATTCCCAAACGAGCCCCCAAAGCCCCTGTGCATAGGGCCCAATTCAGAATTATATCAGGAACGCAGGCTTAGCGGATATCCTTGCATCAAAATGCCGACCGATACGCTATAATAGGAAACATCACTCAGTTGGATTTATGGACGGAGGGAGCCCATGACTGGAACAAGCGATGTTTTGAGCCGTGTTTGGGACGCGGCGGGAGCCCATGTTGCAAGAGCGTCCCTCGGCCTTGCGGAAAAGGCCGCAGGACGCTCCGCAGGAGCGAACGGCACGGAGGAGGAGCGCGAAGCGGCGCTGGAAAAGGTCCAGGAGGCCAGGGAATCCATCTCCAGGACGACGTTCCGTATGTGGGACCGTCACACCGAGATGGTGAAGAAGTCCCAGGCGCTGCGCAAGGCCAAAATCCGAAAGGACGCCATCGCTCGTCGCAATCGGCAGAACCGGGAGCGCCAGACGGAGCTTCTGGCCAGGATGGCGCTCGAGAACGCCCGCCGCTCGAAGTGGCTCAACGCAGCCTCGTTGCAGCGGCGAAAGACGGCCTCGCCCCTTTAGCGTTCTCGGGTCGGGGCAAGGCCTCTCGGAATCGACGGCCGCAGTTTTCACAGGGGGGATGCCCGAAAGGACATCCCCCCTGCTTTATGACTGCGCAGCCCTCGAGCCCCTCACTGCCCGGCATCCTCAGCTCCCCCGAAGCGGTCCGGGAAGAAGGACCGTACTTCATCCAGGAAGCGGTCAACGCGTTCCGGAGTATGAATGAAGTTGGGGTCGGACAGGTCCAGCACCAGGAAGTTGGGGATGTCCATCTCCATCTTGACGAAGTCGATGAAGGGGGCATAGGCGTTGTAGAGCATCCGCCAGTATTCCTCGCCCGCCGCTATTTCGTCGTCGCGGCCGCGCTCGTGGATTCGGCGCAGGATCTCCTCGAAGGGACAGTGCACCAGGATCAGGAGGCGCGGCGCCTTCGTGTAGCGAAGGAGGGAATCGTAGAGGGTCAGATAGCAGCCGAACTGGCTGTCCCTGAAATACCCCTGCTTGTAGTACAGCGTCGCGTAGACCTTGTCCCCGAAGATGCTGCGGTCCAGAATATACTGCTCCTCCTCCGAGGCGCAGAGGTACTGGGCGAAGCGCGTGACCAGAAAGTTGAGCTGCATGGGAAAAGCCCACTTGCGGTCGTGATGGAAACGGCTCAGTAGGTCGTGCTGATCCCGAAACTCCTCCGGCATCACCTTAAATCCGAGCCGCTCCGAGAGCAGGTTTACGATCGTCGACTTTCCGCTCGCGGTCATCCCCTCGACTATAATCTGAATTTGACCCAATTCAGCCCATCCTCTCCTTAGAATTTTACGAGCCTGAGTTTTACGATATCGAAGTTATCCCTTGTCCGGCACGCCGGCCAGGACCGTACGGTCCCCTCCGGCCTTCTTGGCCGCGACCATCGCGTCGTAAGCCGCCCCGACAAAGGAGGAGATGTCCATCTCCCTGGAGAACTTCGCCACGCCGACACTCAGGGAGAGGGAATTCTCCCTGTCAAAGAGGCCGTTCCGGGCCGTATCCCGCACCATGTCCGCCAACTGGCAGGCGGCGGACTCCGGCTGCGGCGTCAGGATCATGAACTCGTCCCCTCCCCAGCGCCCCAGGAAGTCCGTGGGCCGAAGGACATTCTTAAGGGCCGCCATCAGGGTCTTCAAGGCCCGGTCACTGGCCAGGTAGCCCCGAACCTCGTTAAAGCGCCGGAAGTCGTCGATGTCCAGAAAGAGGAGGCAGAGCGACCCCCGATAACGGGCTGCCCGCTCGAGCTCCTTCACCAGTACCTGCTCCATTCCCTCCCGGTTCAGGAGCCCCGTCGTGCGATCCGTCACCACAACCCGCCTCAGCTGCTCCTGGGTACGATGGAGCAAGGTGGTATCCACACAGGTCAGGAGCAGGGCGTCCGTTCCCTCCCACGTCACGGGACGGGCGCTAAGCTCCAGCCAGAGCAGCTCTCCCCGGTTTGTCCCAGCCCGAAGCTCGAGGGCCCCCTCGCCGGCGCGCAACACCTCCCCCAGGCGGTCAGGGAAACCGTCGTTCAGAGGCTCGCTCGCCAGGGGCAGCTCGTTCAGCGACTTGCCGACAAAAAGATCCGGGTCCAGGCCCAGGGCCTCGTAAAAACGCCCGTTCGCCGCCAGGCAGGTTCCCGACCTGTCGACGAGGACCAGCATATCGGAGACGGCGTTCAACAATTCAATCGACGATTCAATCGACGAAACTGCGGGTCCTGGAGCCTCACCGGGCTTGGAC
>CAJPSE010000159.1 GCA_905373185.1 uncultured Fretibacterium sp. | reverse complement strand
CGCCCCGTCTCGAATGAAACAAACCTCCCGCCCCAGGAGCAGGGAACGGTCCCGGTACTCCCGGATCAGCTCGGGGTCGCCGAGCCGCTCCTGACAGTCCAACAGACGTTCCGCAATCCCCGCCGCCAGACGGTTCCGGCTCACACTTCCCGGAAAGAGGGAGCCCGCGACGCGGGCCAGGTCCGGGGCGAAGTCCCGGGTCGAGACGTTGAGCCCGATACCGACGACGACGCTCTCTATCGCCCCACTCTCCACGTCGCTGACCGCCTCGGTCAGGATGCCGCAGATCTTGCGCGCCTCGCCGTCGGCCCCATCCAGGCCGTTGGTCTCCTCCAGATAGATGTCGTTCACCCACTTGATGCGGGGGCGGCGGCACGTCAGGGACTCGATGGTCCGGCAGACGGCGACCGCCGCGGCGATGGTCACGGTCTGGAAACGCTCCAGCTCGATGTGTGGGCGCAGGATCAGGCTCATGTAGAGCCCCGTGCCCGGGGGCGAGAAAAACGAACGTCCGCGCCGGCCGCGCCCCGCCGTCTGCCGGTCCGCGGTGACCAGCGTGCCGTGCGCCCCGCCCGAGAGCGCCAGCCCCTTCGCGTAGGTGTTGGTGGAGTCCACGGACGCCAGACACACGACGCCGCGGACGGGGGAGCCCTCCGAGAGACAGGCCCGTATCCCCTCCTCGGACAAAACATCGCTGTCCGGCTCCATCCGGTAGCCCCTGCGCGTGGACGCGCCGATCTTGTGCCCCTCGTCCCTCAGGGCCCTCACCGCCTTCCAGACCGAGGCCCGCGAGACGGAGAGCCGTTCCGCAACCGACTCCCCGGACAAAGCCTCGCCCCTGTGGGCCTCCAGCATCCTCAGGACCTCGTCCTTCACCGCCATCCCCGCACCCCCGTATCCGAACATGAGCGCCCGCCGCCCGCGGATTGCCGAATCGAGCAAAGACTATAGCACGGCGACGGACAAATGTAAACTTCGATATTATATTTGGTTTACAATAGGGCGGACAAAAAAAGGGGCCCGGGGTTCACTCCCGTGCCCTATGAGAGAAAGTCTGGCCGGAAGAAGGTCAAGGCAAAAGGAGGTCAGGGCAGTAGGGCGGCGTTCTCCTCCCGTCCCGCGCGCAGGGCGTAATCGCGCGCCCGGAGCCCCGAACGGCTCGAAAGGGCGGCCAGCGCGCCGCGGTCCAGCAGCAGGCGGACGAGGTCGGGAGACCCCAGGGCGGCGGCGGCCATGAGCGGCGTGACCCCCTCCTCCTCCCACAGGCTGAAGGTTTCGTTGACGTCCGCCCCGGCATCGAGCAGCAGGCGTACCTTTTCCACGGAGGGATGAGGGGACGTGACCGCCGACTCCAGGGGGCTGCGTCCCGTTCCGTCCTCCAGCCGGACGTCTGCCCCCCTCGACAGCAGAAGCTCCAACTGCCGCACGGAGGCGGGTTCCCGCGCCGCGGCGTTCAGGGGGCGCTCCCCGTCAGGCCCGGTCGGGCCGGGGCCGTCGGGGTCAGCACCGAGCTCGAGGAGGAGCTCGGTTACCTCGGTGAAGGAGCGTCCCTTACGAAGGGAGAGGAGGAGGGGGGTATCGCCTCCTGGGGACGGTGCGTCGATCTTCGCCCCAGAGCCCACGAGCAGGCGGATCACCTCCAGGTGCATGGAGAGCGGGGCGTCCACCCCGGCGCTCACGGTGCGGCAGAGCGGGGGAAAGCCGTACTCGTCGGGAGCGTTAGGGTTGGCTCCCCCGGCGAGGGCGCTGCGGACCGCCTCGATGTCGCCCGTTGCGCAGGAGAACGCCAGGGAGTCGGCCCCGGCGGAGGGCGCCGTCAGGAACGACACGACAAGGAAAAGAGCGGAGATGGAAGGGAACGCCCCGCGTCTCTTACATCTCATCTTTGCGGACCCCACCCTACCCGGCCTTGCAGATGGCCTTCAGTCCCTCGTAGAACCTGTCGTAGGCGGGAGTCGGGACTCCCCGGAGCCGTCCTTCGCGACAGACGTACCCGACCAGGAACTCGAGCTCCGTGGCCCTGCCCTGCTCCTGGTCTAGCTGCATGGAGGTCTTGGTGTCGGGTGCGAAGGAGCGGGCCTTTTCCAGGGTCAGGTCCGCAATGTTCTGCGGCAGGGCGACGCCGAGGGACCGGGCCAGGTCCTCGGCCTCCCGGATCAGGTCCATCACGGCAGTCCGTCCTTCGGGGTCCTCGATCACCGCCCCGATCGTCTCGTGGCGAAGCGTCGTGACGGCCGCCAGGGGGGACAGGAACAGGAATTTGGCCCACATCTCGATGTCGATGCGTTCCGTCAGGGTGATCTGGATGCCGGTTTTTCTGAGGATATGCGCCAGGTCGGCGTAGCGTATGCGGTTCTCCGCCTCGCTGAGCTTTCCGTTGCCGAACAGGAGGCGCTGCACCGTTCCGACCTGCCGGATCGTCCCGGGGGACTCGATGTGGGAGGAGATATAGAGGCAGCCGCCGAGGAGGTCGCAGGGCGGCAGGATGCGTCCGAGGGCCTCGCCGGCCGACACACCGTTGAGCAGAGGAATGACGCGAGTGGCGGACGAGACGAGGGGAAAGGCAGCACGGGCCGCCTCCTCGAGTTGATACCCTTTGGTGGCGAAGAACAGCACGTCGGCGATCCCGGCCTCCGCGGGGTCGCACGTCGCGAGTGCGGGCCGGACGGTGAGCGTTCCGTCGGGCCCTGCGATGCGCAGGCCGGTCTCCCGGACGTTCCTCAGGGTGTCGCCGCGGCACCAGAAGGTCACCCGGAGCCCCGGGACGTCCGCCGCCGCCGCGGCCAGACGTCCGCCTACGATTCCTCCCACTCCGCCCAAACCGACAATGGTGATGTTCATAAAGGGATCTCCTCTCGGCGGGGGCATGTCCCCCTTTGTTTCAGACTCCAAGGTGCTGCAGCGCCTGCACGGCGTAGGGTGTCAGCCCGTAGAGGTCGATGTCCTCCGGCAGGGAGCAGCGCGGGGACGGCACGGCGGGAAGCCCCAGGAAGGCGTTGAGCCGTGTCGCGGACGTGGACCGCAGCAGTCCCTCCTCCTCGCCGTAGAGGGCCATCAGCTCCTCGAAGAGCCAGGGAACGCTGCGCAGGTAGTGCTTCTGGCACCAGGCCTCCGCGGGATGGAACGGCTTGACGGAAACGATCCGCGCCTTCGGATAGCTGCGGCCGCAGAGGACGCTGCGGTCGGCCGCGGCCTGAGCCAGGCGGCGCTCCTTGGCATCCCTCACGAAGATGCAGGGCGCGCGGCGCGGCGACACGTCCGGTGGCGTGCCGCAGTACCAGCACATAAAGAGCTCCAGGAGCTGACCGTAGCTGATTGTCCGGGGGTCGTACTCCACCCTCACGGTCTCGATGTGGTCGCCGGCATCGTCGTAGGTGGGGGTGGAAAAGGACCCGCCCGAGTATCCCACGCTGGTCCTCCATACCCCCCTCGTGATGCCGAGCCTGGCCTCGAGCCCCTTGAAGCACCCCATGGCGAACAGCGCCGGCTCGAGATGGGCCGGGGCCATCCTGTCGATCGGGGGAACCTTCTCAGACAATGCCGTCCTCGTCACAATACGTCACTCCTTGGCCTCCGCCGCACAATAACGGCCGAAAAGTCTTGTCTCATTTCGTGTGTTCAAACCCGTGTGTTCGAACCCCACCGCGCCATTATGGATCAGGACGGCGGGTGCGTCATCGTCATATTCCGCATCCGAGCGGGGGAAGGGCGAAAATCCGCAAAACGCCCTCCGAGGAAGGAGCCCTCCCCCCCGCTCTCGGACGGTCCGGAGAATGTCAGCGCAGGCCCAGGTGCTTCTTGAGGAACTCACCCATCTCGCGGTAGAAGTCGAACCGGTTCTCCTCGTTGTGGAACCCGTGCCCCTCGTTGTCCTTGACCATGTAGACGACGTCCTTGCCCGCCTTGCGGACGGCCTCGACGATCTGGTCGGACTCCGCCTTCTTGACGCGCGGGTCGTTGGCGCCCTGCGCCACAAAGAGCGGGATGCGGATCTTGTCCGCGTGGAGGACGGGCGATATCGACTCCAGCAGCTCCTTGTCCTTGACGGGGTGCCCGATCTCCTCGTACTCCATCTCGCGGTAGGGCTCCCAGTAGGGGGGAATGCTCTCCAGCAGGGTGAAGATGTTGGACGGCCCCACGTAGCTGACGGCGCAGGCGTAGAGGTCGGGCGTGAAGGTCGCGCCCGCCAGGGCCGCGTAGCCGCCGTAGCTGCCGCCGTAGATGGCCAGGCGTTTGGGGTCGGCGACGCCCCGTTTGACGAGCCACTTCACGCCGTCGGTGACGTCGTCCTGCATGGCGCGCCCCCACTGCTTGAAGCCCGCCTGCCAGAACTTCTTGCCGTAGCCGGTGGAGCCGCGGAAGTTGACCTGGAGCACCGCCGCGCCGCGGTTGGCCAGGAACTGCGCCTCCGAATCGAACCCCCAGTCGTCGCGCGCACTGGGCC
>CAJPSE010000158.1 GCA_905373185.1 uncultured Fretibacterium sp. | reverse complement strand
AGGGTTCGTAGCCGAGCCGGTTTCCCTGAATGTCAACACCTTTGGGACGGGGAAGATCGGGGACGAGAAAATCGTGGAGCTGCTGCGCGCCCATTTCGACTTCCGGCCCGCTGCGATTATCCGCGACCTGGACCTGCGCAAGCCTCAGTACAGGGCGCTGGCCGCCTACGGACACATGGGCCGCATCGACCTTGCCCCCCTGCCGGGGTGGGAGAGGACGGACCGTGCGGAGACGCTTCGCAAGGCCGCCGGGATTTAGGGAAAGAGAAGTGCCGTGAGAACGGAAGAGCCGGAGGGGCCCCCTCGAAGGGGCGTCCTTCCGGCTCTCCTTTCTGCGAGAGGCTACAGAAGCCCCAGGAAATGCTGTACGATCAGGGACGTTCCCGCCAGGACGACCCAACAGACCAGCCCCATGAGAATAGGCCTCAGGCCGTTGGCCAGAAGTTTGCCGATGTGTGTATTGAGTCCGATGGCGGCCATGGCGGCGACGATGAGGAATTTCCCGGACACCGTCAGGGAGCGCGATATCTCGGGGCTCACGATCCCCGACGTGTGCAGCAGGGAAGCGGCTACGAACCCGAGCACGAACCAGGGAAAGGCCTTGGAGAAGCTGAAGTGCGAGGAGCCCTCCCCAGCCCGGGCGGTGTAGAGGGCGAGCACGAAGGTGATGGGCACGATCATCAGGGTACGCGTCAGTTTGACGATGGTCGCCAGCTTGCCGGCGGCGTCGCTGTAGGCGTATCCCGCCGCGAGGACGGACGAGGTATCGTTGACCGCCGTGCCGGCCCATATCCCGAACCCCTGGTCGCCCATCCCCATAAGGTGTCCGAGCGCGGGAAAGATGAAGACGGCCGCGATGTTGAAGAGGAATATCGTGGATATGGAGTGGGCGATGTCCTCCTCCTTCGCACTGATGACGGGGGCGGTCGCCGCGATGGCCGACCCGCCGCAGATGGCCGTCCCGACCCCGATCAGGGTTGCGGTCACGGAGTCGAGCCGCAGGACCCTCTGCATGGCCCAGGCGGAGAGGAACGCCGCAGTCAGGGTGAAGGCCATCACGACGAGGGACTCGCTTCCGACCGCCAGGACGTTCCTCATGTTCATCTCGAACCCCAGCAGGACGACGGAGAGCTGGAGCAGCCTCTTCGAGGCGAAGCGCGTTCCCTCCCTCAGTGCGGGCGAATTGACGAACAGGGCGACGATCATCCCGAAGAGGATGCCGAACACCGGCGCGCCGACGATGGGCACCCGATGCCCACAAAACCATGCGAGCACGGCGAGGATGACGGTGAGGAGCAGTCCGGGAACGAGGCCCTTCCATCGATGAGTTGGATTCTTCTGCGTTGGATTCTTCAAAATCGAATATCCCCTTTCAGACTTCATCTTCAGAAGTTCATTTGAAATTGAAACGCTGCGGTAAAGTGGGCGCATATCCAAATTTTTCCGCACTCTTTAATGATAACCCATGTTGCCTCGTTTTTATTTTATCCCACCCCCTCTGCTACTGTAAATTCGTTATTGAATTTTTGGGCTGGAAACAATGCCTTCAAAGATGGCAGACCTTATGGACGCCGGGATTGTCTGCGTATTCCGTTCGGTGAGGTCTCCGAGGACGAAATACCCCGTCCGGAGGATTGTCCGTGTCCCGAGCAGGAGCCTTCGGCAGCTCATTGACGAAAGCATTTTCGAGTAATAAAATTGCTCGTATGATGATAGATTCTCTGATATCCTCCAAGACCCGTATAAAGCTGCTGATGAAATTTTTCCTGAATCCCGGGGTCACGTCCTACCTTCGCGGCCTGGCGGACGAGTTCGGGGAATCGACCAATGCCGTGCGGGTGGAGCTGAACCGTCTGTGCTCGGCCGGCTTCCTCGAGGAGGTGCCGGAGGGGGGGCGAAAGCGTACCTACCGGGCCTGCAGGAAACACCCCCTCTTTCCCGAGCTCCAGCGCATCGTGCGTAAGGTGTTGGGGATCGATCAGGTTGTAGAGGGGATCGTCGAGCGTCTGGGGACCGTCCGCCTTGCCCTGATCACGGGCGACTACGCCCACGGGATCGACAGCGGGATCATCGACCTGACCCTGGTCGGGGAGATCGACCGGCAGTATTTAGGCGAGCAGGTGGAGAAGGTGGAGGGGATGATTGCCCGGAAGGTCCGGGTGCTCGTCCTGACTCCCGAGGAGTACGAGACGCTTCGGGGGACGCTGCGTCCCGAGGAATCCCTGTTCGTCTGGGGCGAGCAGGACGAGCTGCTGCAGGAGCGAGTGAGGGATGCGGGGTAATATGATGGACAATTCCACGAATGCCGGGTTCGACCTGATCATCGAGCCCAATCGAACGACGGGCGCTTTTTTCCGGGAGCTCCTGCGTTACCGGGAGCTGTTCTACTTTCTGGCCTGGCGCGATATCCTGGTGCGCTACAAGCAGACGGTCATCGGCATCGCCTGGAGCGTTATCCGGCCCCTCCTGACCATGCTGGTGTTCACCGTCGTGTTCGGCCGGCTGGCCAGGCTGCCAAACGAGGGCGTGCCCTATCCCATCCTGGTGTTCTCCGCGATGCTGCCGTGGCAGTACTTTTCCAATGCGATGCAGGAGAGCTCGAATTCCCTTATAGCGGAGTCGCGCCTGATCAGCAAGGTGTACTTTCCGCGCCTGATCGTTCCGGCCAGCTCGGTCATTGTCAGCGCGGTGGACTTCTTGATCTCCCTGGCGCTTCTGGGCCTTCTGATGTTGGGATACAGCTTCGTCCCCTCCTGGACGTTCCTGTTCATGCCGTTTTTCTTTTTGCTCGCGACCCTGGCGGCCTTGGGAGCGGGGTTCTGGCTGTCGGCCCTGAACGTGAAATATCGGGACTTCCGTTATATCGTCCCCTTCCTGGTGCAGTTCGGCCTCTACGTCTCTCCCGTGGGGTTCTCCAGCTCCGTCGTGCCCGAACGCTGGCGCCTGCTCTACAGCCTCAACCCCATGGTTGGGGTGATCGACGGGTTTCGGTGGTGCGTGCAGGGGACGGCAAGCTCGCTCTACCTGCCGGGCTTCCTGATCTCCGCGGCGATTTCCGTCCTGGCCTTTTTCAGCGGAGTATGGTTTTTCCGCCGCACTGAGCGCTTCTTCGCGGACTTCATCTGAGACGGGGGCCGTTGGAGAGTCGAGGAAAGGTCCGGCGACAAACAAGCGAGGGTTGAGCGATGGAACACTTTGATTACGATGGGTTCTGGAAGGACCTGATCGAACGTTTCTTTGGCCCGTTTCTGTCGAGGGCCCTTCCGGAGCTCTATGCCGATGCGGACCTCTCTCAGGACCCGAGGTTTCTGGATAAGGAGTTTCGCGATCTTTTACAGACCTCGGATTTGGAGCTCCACCGTTCTCCTCGTTTTGCCGATTATCTCCTGGACGTTCCCTTGAAAAGTGGCGGCGATGCGTGGGTTTTGCTCCACATAGAGGTCCAGGGGGCGGGAGGCGGTGATCTTCCCTTTCGTATGGCGCACTATCGCAGCATGATTTTCGATCACTACATGAGGGAGCCTGTGGCGCTGGCCATTTTGACGAGCCCCCGTCCGAACGAGAGAATGGGCGTTTACGAGTCATCCCTGTATGGGACGTCGATTCGCTATTGCTATAATTGTCTTGATACGAGCGCGTTGAACGAGGAAGAGCTTTTGGACAGCGACAATCCGTTCGATCTGGCGCTTTGCGCCGCCAAACGGGCAGTTCTCTGCAGGGGGAAAGAACGTCAGAAGTACCGTTATCTTCGGGAGCTGACGCACCTGTTGTTCCGCAAGGGGTGGCCTTTGGGGGATCGAAGGGACCTGCTGCTCTTTCTTGCGCGTATCATTGCGCTGAATGACGAAACGCTGAGATGCGAGTTTACGATGATGTTGAGGGAGATGGGGGGAGAGGACGAAATGCCGGTGGTAACGTTCATTGAGAAATATTATCGGGACCTGTATCTGGACGAGGGGATGAAGAAAGGCCTGGAAGAAGGTATGGAGAGGGGCCTGGAGAAGGGCCTGGAGAGGGGCCGGCACGAGGCCATGTTGGAGGCCGCTCGAAAGATGCGGGAGCACGGCATGTCTATCCAGGACATCCAGGAGTTGACGAATCTCTCCCTCGAGGACCTTGAATCCGTGGCGGGAAATTGATCGTTGCCCGCAAGGGGTTATCCATGACGAACACCGTTATTAGAATCGAGGAATTGGGCAAGAAGTACCTGCTGGCTCACAAGTCGCCGCAGCGCTACATCGCGCTGCGGGACGTGCTGGTCGACCGGGCGAAACGACTGGGCCGCAGGCTGCGTCATCCTTTCGCGAGGAGCGCGAGGGAGGAAAATATGGCCGTCGAGGACTTCTGGGCGCTGTCGGACCTCTCCTTCGAGGTCAAGGAGGGGGAGCGCGTCGGGGTCATCGGGCGCAACGGGGCGGGCAAGTCCACGCTGCTCAAGGTTCTGAGTCGCATCACGGAGCCCACGAC
>CAJPSE010000157.1 GCA_905373185.1 uncultured Fretibacterium sp. | reverse complement strand
GCCTGGTGTATCCTGGGGAGGATGAGCTCCTGGCTCTGGCGCAGGGAGCCCTGCGCGTACTGAGGGGCGAGGAGCCGGCGCGAGACTACGCCTCGAGCGTCCTGCGCCAATAATCGGTGTGTATCGGCCGAAGGCGGCCGTGAAAGCAGTCGTTGTTTTTTCCAGAATCCACCGGAATCCACAATGGAGTTTTTTTCCAGAATCTAATGGAGAGTTTTTCCTGAATCTAATGAAGGTTTTTTTCAAAATCCAATACAACGGGGAGGAATTTTGATTATGGACCAGATTCGTTCGCTGTCCCAGATGATTGAGGAGGCCAGGAAACTTTGCGCGAGCAAGGGGAAAAAGCGTGTTTCCGTCGCGATGGCCGAGGATGCGGGGCTGATCTCCGCCATCGAGGAGGCCCGAAGGACGGGGCTCGTCGAGGCGACCCTCGTGGGCAATGTGGAGAAGGTCAAGGCCTGCATCGTCGAGGCGGGGGCGTCGGAGAAGGACTACACGATCATCGATGAGAGGAACGAGGCCAAGTGCGGGCTCGTCGCAGTGACCGAGGTCTCCTCGAAGCGCGCCGACATCTACATGAAGGGACAGCTGCACACGGACCACTTCCTGCGCGCGATGCTGAACAAGGAGGTCGGGCTGCGCAGCGGCAAGGTCATCTCCCACTGCTACTTCCACCAGGTCGAGGGCTTCGACCGCATCCTCTTCGTCTCCGACGCCGCGTTCAACCCCTATCCCGACCTGAAGCAGAAGGCCGACATCCTGAGGAACACCGTCAGCTTCGCCCGTGCCCTGGGAGTGGAGTGCCCCAAGGTGGCCTGTCTGGCGGCCGTCGAGATGGTCAACCCCGACATGCCCTGTACTCTGGACGCCTGCGCGCTGGTCCAGATGAATCAGCGCGGACAGATCAAGAACTGCATCGTGGACGGCCCCTTGGCGCTGGATAACGCTATCAACGAGGAGGCCGCGAAAATTAAGAAGATCAACTCCCCCGTCGCGGGACGCGCGGACATCCTGCTGGTCCCCCATATCGACGCTGGCAACATGATGGCCAAGGCGATCGTCTACTTCTCCAAGAACGAGACGGCGGGGATCATCGTCGGTGCGGCGGCGCCGATCATCCTGACGAGCCGCGCGGACTCCCCGCGCGCCAAGATGCTCTCCATCGCGGCGGCCGTCATGATGGCCCACCACGCCGGATAGGGATATCCGGGCAGAATGCACGACAGGAGGGCCGGCGCTCAGGCAAAAATCGGCCCTCCGTTTCCAGAGAGGAGAGGTCGAGGATGAAGATTTTTGTTATCAACCCAGGGTCCACCAGTACGAAGGTCGCGCTTTTCGAGGGGACGCAGTGCCTTTGGACGGAGACTCAGCGTTACGATGCCGCCGAGCTGGAGCCGTTCGCCTCGGTGACGGATCAGGAGGGCTTTCGCTACGACCGCATCGCACAGATCCTTAAGGACAAGGGCGTGGAGCCCTCCTCCTTTGCCGCGGTCGTAGGGCGCGGGGGGCTTTTGAAGCCGATCCCCGGCGGGACTTACAAGGTCGGGGCCCGGATGCTCGAGGACCTGAAAAGCATGGCCTATGGCTCCCACGCCAGCAATTTGGGAGCCGCCCTGGCCGTGCGCTTTGCCGCGGCGGCGGGCGACGTGCCAGCCTTTATCGTAGACCCCGTCGTGGTGGACGAGCTGGCCGACGAGGCCAGGGTCTCCGGGCTTCCTGAGATCCCAAGGATCTCCATATTCCATGCACTGAACCAGAAGGCCGTGGCTCGGCGAGCGGCGGAGGAGCTCGGCAGGCCCGTCTCGGAGTGTCGCCTGGTGGTGGCGCACATGGGTGGCGGCATCTCCGTGGGGGCGCACTGTGGGGGGCGAGTGATCGACGTCAACAACGGCCTGGACGGCGAGGGGCCGATGTCCCCGGAGCGCTCGGGCAGCCTGCCGGTGGGGGGACTGGCGTCCCTCTGCTTCAGCGGCAGGTACACCCTCGCGGAGGTCCGGAAGATGATCTGCGGCCGTGGCGGCCTTGTGGCCCACCTGGGGACGAACGACCTGCGCGAGGTGGAAAAGCGCGTCGTGGCGGGCGACGATAGGGCGCGGCTCGTGTTCGATGCGCTGTGTCTCCAGATAGCCAAGGAGATTGGCGGCAGTGCCACCGTGCTCAAGGGGCAGGTCGATGCCGTCGTTCTGACGGGTGGTCTGGCCTACAGCGATCGGCTCTGCGAGGCGGTGACTGCGCGCGTCGGTTTCATCGCGCGCGTCCTGCGCTACCCCGGAGAGGACGAGATGCAGGCGCTGGCCGATGGGGCGCTGCGCGTCCTGGAGAATCGGGAACCCGCGCTGGACTACAAGTAGCCGCGGCGGTCTTGAATCGACCGGTAAAGAACGGGACGGAGTTCGTACGAACTCCGTCCCGCGCGTTTTCAGGGAGATTTAATTTCTACGGAAATTTTATGGATTTTGATTCTACGGGGAGATGCGCTCCCGCTCCTGCTGCATCGTCGCGAAGAGCCTCACGATATAGGTGTTGGACCATCCTCTTCCCGTAAGCATCATCTCCGTGAGCATTGCCGAGAGCACGAGGAGGAGACATCCGATGCAGGCCAACAGGACAATGGCGATCTGTTTTCTGATGTTGGGCTTTGTATAGGATTCGTGAATCTCGACATCCTTGGGCTCTTGAACGCGGAACCCCTTTTTGCGGAGCTTTTCCCGCTCCCACTTCTCCCAAAGGCTCATGGCGTCACCATCCTTTCTGCGGTTTTGATCCTCCGCTCTCCCTTACTGTCCATGGCGGCGTCCATAAAGGAACAGCGCGGCTCCGACCAGGGATATGATGGGAAATCCCCAGGCACTGCATCCACCGCCGCCCTCTTCCTTTCCCTTGCCCGGCCGTTTGTCCCCCGACTCGGGATAGCCCGGCTGGGGGTTCGCACCCGCCGCTGCGACGTAGAAGCTCAGGTTCCATTTCCCATCCGCAGCGCCATCACCCAGGAGGACGTAGGGAACCCCGTCGTCCTTCACGATCTCGCAGTAGGCGGTGTATTGAGCCTTGGGGCTCTTGGCATCCGCCATCAGAAGGATCAGGTCCAGGTAGAGGCAGTCGTCATGGATGAAGGCGCGCACGCACTCCTTCAGGTCCGCCCCGCGGTTCCCAATGGCGGAAAAGAGGTTCATGTCGCGTTCGTTGGTCTGCGTGGATCGTACCCACACCGTGCCGAATCGGGCGAAGCGTTCCAGAAGCTGAGCTTCCGTGGCCTGCTCCAGATCCTCCCAATGCCCGACGAGCAGCTGCTCCTGCCGGGGGATGCAGAGGCGGATCTGCACGGGCAGCACGGCGATCTGAGCGGGGACATCCCGGGATACGATGTCTCCGGAGGCATCCCGGGAGACGATCTCCCGGTCCATCGAGACCAGGCCCGCGGGGACGAGCGAGGCGATCTCGAAGGAGTTCAGGGCTTCGGCCTTGATGTACTTGTCCGACACCCCGCCGAAGCCGTACCCTCCCCTCGGCATGACGGGGGGTTTGCCCATCAGCAGGGTGAGTTCGCGCTCGGTGTTCGTCTCGTTTTTGACGACATCCGCGAAGGTCATGTCGAAGGCCGTCGCCCTCCAGCGGTATCGGTTCCCCGTAAAGGACGAATAGACCCGGCCCAGCCGCGTCATGCCGCCGATCCGGCGGTAGAAGAGGCGCAGGTCGTACTTCTTCCCCTCGTTGGAGAACGGATAGAGGCGGAAGGACTCGCTGGAACCGTAGGTCGTGTCGATCCTGTTCTCGTAGACGGTGACCAGCCCCGGAGCGACCTGGCTTTGCTCGTCCAGCAGGAAATATGCGGGAAGGCTGCCGTAGATGTCGGGCGTGAGATCGTAACGCCAGTGAAGGGGCTTCAGGTCCCTGGGGCTCCGCCCGCCGATCAGGTCGTCCGAGGCGGGGACGTCCAGGGTGTCGTACCTCTGGACGCGGTAGCGGGTGCCGGTACGGTTCGTGATGCGGGAGAGCAGCGTGTAGGTGGGCATCCGTCCCCCGTAGGGGGTCATGATGAAGAGGGTCCCGAGATTGCGCGTCATATTGTCGGACACGCCCCAACGGAACTTCGTGCGGGTGATCACGTCTCCGATCACGTCGCCGCTGACGTAGCCCCCGCTGATGTCCCCGCTGGTCTCCCGGATGGTCATGTCGAAGTAGAGCTCGTTGCCGGGATCGGAGGCGGGGCCGTCGTGGACGTTGGCGACGACCAGAGGGATCTTGATCGACTCTCGGTAGCCCGTATAGCCCAGGTCGAGGCTCACGGACTGGCGGAAGGTCGCGTGCCCCGTGACGCTGCCGTAGTTGTCCGTCTCGGCGGCAAGGAAACGAAACGTCTGTTCCATGGAGTCCCGGGGCGCGACGCGCTGAGGGCTCTTGGGCGTCGCCTGCACGTTGTAGTTCGGGAGGTCGTTGATCAAGATATCCTCCATGACGTCGCGCGATA
>CAJPSE010000156.1 GCA_905373185.1 uncultured Fretibacterium sp. | reverse complement strand
TTCTTCCTCAGCGCGGCGTCCAGTTCCGGCCATGTCCAGCCGTCCGGAACGTTGAAGGCCGTCACGGTGGGGGAGCAGATGTCCTCCCGCGCGGGGAAGAGCGTCAGCCCCGCCTCGCGCCCCATCGTCCGGCAGAGGCGCGCCGCTCGGGCATGCCGGGCGTAGGCGTTCTGCGGCCCCTCCTCCATGATGGCGCCCAGGGCGATGTTCAGCGCCGTCATCCCCTGCCAGTCGTGCGTGTAGGGCATGGCCCGGACCTCGGGTACCCTGCGCCAGGGCAGATAAGCATCGTATCCACTGTACCCGACGCGCTCGAAGACGCTCCAGGCACGCGCGGAGACGGTGGAGACGGACAGGGACGGGGGAAGCGACAGCACCTTCTGGCTTCCGAGAAGGCCGATGTCGATGAGGCTCTCGTCCACCCCTACGGGGGCCCCGCCCCCGCTCGACACGAAGTCGACGACGAACAGCGCGTCCGCCTCACGGGCGATTTCGCCCAGTTCCCCGAGATGGGGGTTCAAGGTGCCGCTGGGGGTCTCGCAGTGCACGGCGGTGACGACCTGCGGGCGAAAACGCCGGACGGCCTCCCGCACCTTGCCGGGATCGGGGACGTCGTCGTAGGGGAAGGCCACGACCTCGGCCTCCGCCCCGATGGCGCGGGCCATGTCCGCGAACCCCTCGCCGAAGAGCCCCGAGGCGACGGCCAGCAGCCTCTCGCCCGGACGCAGGGCGCTCTTGACGCCGCCCCACAGGATGGACATGGCCTCCCCGGAGGTGATGACGACGCTCTCCTTCGTCTCGAGCAGCGTCTGGACGAGTTTCTGGTTTTGGGCGTACAGGTCGTAGAAATCGGCCTCCAGGTCGGAGCTGCCGAAGTCGGTGAGCCACGCCTCGCGGATCTTTGGGGGCACCGAGACGGGACCGGGTACGAGACCGATGGGATAGGTGATCATGAACTTCGCTTCCTTTCAGGAAATGAGCCCTCGTCGGAAAATGATTGTCCGAACGTTCTTCAATTATACGGATAGGCTGGGAAAATTGCAAAAAGCACCCTTCATGTCCCGACAAAGAGGCTTAAGGAAAGCAGGGAGCCGTTTTAAGATTTTTTGGATCCTGGATTTACGATCCAGAGCGGCCTCACTTCGCCAATAACAACCTGTTGCCCGACGAAAAGGAGGAGAAGTTCGATTCCGCCTTAAGCTGACTATCCTTTCGCTTCGACTGTCCTCCTGCTTGACTATGGTCCACTTGAAGAGGAGAGACGGTCATCTGCTTAATAACATACGAATGATTTAGGATTGGAATCAGCTCCGTTCCATAAAAATTCGGTATAATCGTGAGCGATTCAGGGCATTCCTGAAAAACGTTTCTGTGAAAAGGAGCGGATCGCGATGGCTTATAGACGCTCGTCCCTTTGTCTGACGGTTTTTCTTATGCTCATGCTTCTGCGTCCGTTTTCTTCGGCCGCGTCGAGCCCCCTGCCCGGTACTGTGGGGCTGTGGCGTGCGGAATCCGGCGACACCATCCCATTCAGGACGGCATCGGAGGACCTTGGGGTCTGGCACAGCCGCATTTACATGCGCAGTACCCCTCCCGGGCGCATCGAGGCGATCCTGATGGAGGGCCCCGGTCCCGGGACGCTCCTCGTCCCCCGGGGCATGGTGAGTGCCGATGACCTCCCGCTCGGGTTCGGGGCCCGATACCAAACACTCGACGTCGCGGGGCACCGGGCCATTCTGGAGCGGCAGGACATCTTGGGGATGGCCCTGGCCATCGAGCTGGGGAAGGACAAAACTCTGACTCTGGAGAGCACGGGCGCTTCGCAGGATGAGCTGGTGGAACTCGCTGAGGGGATTTTTGCGTTTTCAAGAAACACCGATTGATCCCTGAGGGGTTTCTATCCTTGGCTTGACAATATAGCCCTCCATCATGGCGCCGTTTTGCGAAACATTGCGTGCCTCGATGCGCAGGTGACCTGTCGATGAACTGGACGATATACTTGGCTCGATGATTGTGCTACATTCTGATTCCTCGCGGAAGGCGACAGATCCCCCCAGCTTCAGCTGTTGGGAGCTGTCACAATCGACGAATCCACCCTCTTGACGCTCTTCAGGGCATCGGCGGGGGTCTTGATCTCCAGGTCCGCCTCGTCGGCCTGGATCAGAAGATAACGACTGGTGAACGCAGGCGGCAACACGGTGCGACAAAACTGGAAGGGAGAGGAGCACGTTGGGGAAGAAGTCTACTTTACACCCTTGCAGTGTATCAGGGTTTGTCTTGTTGTTTCTGTTGCTGCTGACGCTTTTTGAGGGACAGGCAAGCGCTGCAAAAACGGGAGGGCTGCTGGAGATAGCCGGTAATGCGGGGCCTGAGGAGGTACGGCAGCTGATTCAGGACGGCGCGGATGTCAACACGAGGAACAAAGATGGGTGGACGCCGTTGATGGCTGCAACCGAAAAGGACTCAAACCTGGAAGTCCTGACTGTGCCGCTGTAGGCGGGAGCGGACATGAAGGCAAAGGATGACGAGGGTAAAACAGCCCTCGACTATGTGAGAATGAATATAAAACGCATGGGTGCACAGGCGTCGAAGCTGCTGGAGGAAAAGACCGGACAAAATTAAAAGAGAACGAAGGGCCGACACAGGCCCTTGTTCATGATTTGCTAAGGCCGTTGGATTGAAAACGCTGGCAGCCATACGGTGCAACAAAACAAGAAAGGAGATCGAAACGAATCCCTTCCTGTCCCCACCACGTCACTGTCGTGCCGAGGATGATACGGAGCTGATCCGGTATGCTGGGTCTGGGAGGACGCGCCCTCTCGGAGGAGCATATCGCCGAGACGGCGAGCCTGCTGAACGGGGCGCAACCCTTCGAGCTGACGGTGGTGACCTTGGTGTTGTTCAAGGGGGCCCGGCTGGCGGGCCGGGTCCGGGCCGGGGAGTTCAGGCGTCTTTGTCCTCCGGAGGCTCTGGATGAAGGGCAGCGTCTCCTGTCCCTGCTGGATATCCCGACCGTCTACGATGGGACGCACAAGACCAACGCCTTTCCGCTCAAGGGACACCTGCCGGACCACAGGGAGCTTCTGATACGTCGGATGGAGCAGGCCATCGAGAGCCTGAGGCGCGGGGACGCGCAGGGTCATGAGATTCGACGAAGGCGTAATTGGTTTACGGAGTAGCGGAATGGTGCTTCGGAGCGCCGATCTTCCGACGGTGCCATTCCCAGGATGAGGAGGTGCAGAAAGTGAACGGTTCCCTTTCCTCTATGCCCAACATCGGGCCGACGCTCGAGGACCTGTTGAAACGAGCGGAGGTGGGGACTCCCGAGGCTTTGAGGGCAATCGGAAGCCGCGAGGCCTGGCTTAGGATACGTGGCATCGACCCCTCGGCCTGCCTGCACATGCTTCAGGCCCTTGAGGGGGCGGTCCGCGGCGTCCCCAAAAAGGATCTGCCCGATCCCATCAAAGCCGGGCTGCGAGAGTTCTTCGAGGAGTGCCGTAGGGGCGGGGAGGGATAGCGCTTTGGCGGGGGACGATATGATTCGGAGTCGTGAGATACTCTTTTTTCCGCAGGACATCGGGGTATACCCCTGTGCTATAATGAAAACGTCAAAACTGTGGGGGTTTTGAACGGCTTTTAGTTTTTTGGAACGAGTTTTTCGAGAACGAGGAGGAGTGTCAAATGGCTAAAGCGGTCGTTGACGCCGGCACGTGTGTGGCGTGCGAGGCGTGTGTGGGGACGTGTCCTGTCGAGGCTATCGCGATGACGGACGGCAAGGCGAAGGTCAATCCCGATACCTGCATCGAGTGCGGGAGTTGCGTTTCGGCCTGCCCGGTCAGCGCTATTTCCCAGTGAGTCGCTGAGGACCTGGTTTAGGAGATTCAGTCCCTGAAAGAGGGAGGACGCCCGCCGTCCTCCCTCTCGATTTTTCGTAAAACTTCCCTCAGATCTTGTTACACTTCCTTTGTTAAACGATTTTGTTAGACTTCTTTTATGGGCCTCTTGAGCAGGCCCAACAGCAGGGTGCTGACGACCGTACCCGCTGCGATGGCGGCGAGGTACCCCCCGACGTGTGTGGCCGCCTCCGGGATCGTCAGGACGAAGACCCCCCCGTGCGGAACTTTGAGCTCCGCCCCGACCAGCATGGAAATTGCCCCGGCCAGGGCGGACCCCACGGCGAGTGCCGGGATGACCCGCAGCGGGTCCCGGGCCGCGAAGGGAATGGCCCCCTCCGTCACGAAGGCGAGACCAAGGACGGCCGCGGCGTTTCCAGCCTCCAGCTCCTCGCGCGTGAATCGGTTCCGGAACAGGCGGCACGCGAGCGCCAGGGCCAGGGGCGGCGTCATCCCGCCCGCCATGGCCGCAGCCATCGGGCTGTAGATCTGAGTGGTGATGAGCCCCGTGGCGAAGGCGTAGGACGCCTTGTTGATCGGCCCCCCCATATCGATGGCTGCGGCCATGGCGGGCGGGATGA
>CAJPSE010000155.1 GCA_905373185.1 uncultured Fretibacterium sp. | reverse complement strand
GATCTGGAGGGAGCGGTGGCCCTGAGAAAATTTTCAGAACGAGGCGGGGCGGCATGGCCTTCAAGGGCGGCGGTTTCTCGTGTAGAATAGGCGGCGCGGGGATGACGGAGCACGTCGGCACGGAGAGGAAACGCGGGGCCGTTTGCGCGGGGTTCGGTACGGTTCCCTCGGGGAGTGTAGTTTATGGCGAACAAAATAGGGGACCTTGAGGATCGCATCGTTCATTTTATCCAGGAGAGCCTTCATGAGCTCGACTCGATCCGCAGCGAGGAGTCCGAACGTCTGGAGCAGACCAGGAAACGTTTCCGGGAGCTGACGCAGGACCTGAGGGACCTGGCAGCCCAGATAGACCGGACCCTCAGGGAGTACGAACAGCTTCGGGAGGAGCTGCTGCGCTGGTCGCAGCAGGGGGTTATCGAACAGGAGAAGGATGCCTACGAACGGGCGTCCCAGTCGATGAAGCTCCACGCCTCCCTGGAGGAGCGCTACCGCATCCTCTCGGCGCAGAAGGACGACCTTCTGCGGGAGGAGCGCAGTCTCGAGCGCCTCGTGACCAGGAGCGAGAGCATGGGGAACCGCCTCCGCATGGTGATGAACCTGGTCAGCCTGCCCGAGGAATTCTCGCCGGAACAGGGGGCGATGCACAACGAGAAGGCCCTCTCCGTGGCCTTTCAAATTGCGGAGCGCGAGGCGCGTTCCTTTGCGCGTGAGCTTCACGACGTGCCGACCCAGTCCTTTTCGGCCGCGGGGCTGAGCCTGGAGATGGCGCAGGAGCTGCTGATCCGGGGGGACGGAGCGGCGGCCTCGGGCGAGGTGAAGCTGGCCGTCGAGCAGCTGAGGACCGGACTTAACGAAGTGCGGTCGCTCCTGTTCGGGCTGAGCCCCACGGGGATAGAGAGCGGTTTCGATCTGCCCGTCAGACGTCTGGCCGAGCAGGTGCGCCAGATGTGGGGAGCCGAGGTGACCTGTAAGCTGACAGGAAAGCTGGAGGACGTCCCCGTCAGCCAGCGAAGCAACATCTTCAAGACCCTGCATCAGGCCGTCATCAACGCCGCCAGAAACGGGGCGGAGCATATTCGTATCTCCATCGGAAAATCCAGGCGGACGCTCAAGGTCCTGATTATGGACGACGGAAAGGGGTTCGATGTGGAGCGCGAGAAGCAGGCCGCCCGGGAACGGGGTTCCTACGGATTGCAGAACATGGAGGAGCGCGTGACGGTGCAGGGCGGCAACTTCTCCATCAGCAGCGCCCCCGGCAAGGGGACCACGGTCTCGTTTTCCGTCCCCCTGAGCCGGGACTGAGGGGAATGCTGATTACATCGGCGTTCCCCTCGAGGATTGGATTTCCTCCATATAAATGGTCCGCTTAAAAAAATTCCCTCGGCCTGTTGTTTGTACCTTTCCCTTCCTGCGGATTTGGGCTTTCCCCTCGGCCTTGACAGCCCATGGGACTTTTGTTAGAGTGACCCTCGGATTGATTTCAGTTCGGGCCCGGAGGCGGGCCCTGTTGCGGAGAGGAGGATCTTCATGCGCTACGCCGTGACGTGATTCGCAGCCGGCGATGCACGGGGTGCATTGTGCCGCTGCGCGGGGTGCGCATGGAGGGATCCAGCCCTTCTTTAGGCAATTCCCGCGGTCGTTCCCGTTCAGGTTTCGGCTCATCACGAGTACGAGGCCTGCGGCGAGGACATCTTCACCGCGATAGCTTTTCCCCTTCCAGGCTTTTCTTACCCTGCTCCGTTTTGCCCTGCGTCGGCGGGACACATTTTTTTCGTTTGCCCTATCGCATCGGTGCGAACGCCGAGGGCTCGGCGGTCGTTGCTCATTGCTGTGCGTCCCGATGGCCCGCATGCCTCCTTCCGCTCGAGCTGCGGTAGGCGGCGGCATGCCCTGCGTGGTGTGCCCCATTCGGCGGATCGATTTTCATGGAACGACACAAGCGGAGGACGTATCCCTCCGCGACGGGGAGAGTGAAGTTGGGTGAAGAACGACTGGAACCCGGAGGATGCATCGGGCGGAACGGTCCTGGACAACCTGACCCGGGACCGGCTGATGGAGCTGGAGAGCGCCCCCAGGACGCCGATGCGCCTTTTTTGCGATTACCTTATCTGTTTTCTGCCCGTCCTGGCCGGTTGCCTGGCCCTGGCCATGACGCCGGAGGAGGAGGACGCGGCCTGGAAGAAGGAGCCCGCCTACGGGAAGACCATCCGCATCGGGTACAACGGCGGCCTGTGCCTGGGGACCTTCGGCATCGCCCAGATGAAGGGCTTTTACGAGGCCGAGGGGCTCAAAACCGAGATCACCCGCTATCAGGGCGGCAGCAGCGCCCAGGGCGACGCCATCGGGACGGGGAAGATCGACGTGGCGGGCGACCATATCGCCACACTGCTGATCCCCGCGGTCAACGGGGTGCGCATGAAGTTCACCTCGGGCATCCACACCGGGTGCAAGTCCCTGTGCGTGCTGAACGACGGGCCCATCAAGAGCACGAAGGACCTGGTGGGCAAGACCATCTCGGTTCCGGACGGCATCGGCGCCTCCGACCAGAACATCACCATGCGCCTGCTGAGCCGGGACGGCATCGACCCGATCAAGGACGTCAAGTACAAGGTGGTCGATTCCGGGGCCTCCGTGCTGGCACTTCAAAACGGGGAGATTCAGGCCGCGCTGCTGAGCGACCAGTTCATCCAGAAGTTCCTGGACGACGGGACGCTGCGCGTCGTCCGGACCATCACGCACGACCCCGATTTCAAGGACGAGTGCTGCTGCATCCACGCCGTCAACCTGGATTTCTACGAGAGCAACCCCGTCACGGTGAAGAAGCTGACCCGCGCTCACGAGAAGGCCAAGGAGTGGATCCTGGCCAACCGCGAGGAGGCCGTCAAAGTCCTCCAGGAGAACAACTGGGCCTCCGGCGAACGGGATCTCGTCCAGAAGATCTTCAACACCTTCAATTACGCCATGACCGACGCTGCGACCGAGGATACCCTGGTCAAGGTCATCGACGACTACAAGAGCTATGGCCTGCTGGACAAGTCCGCCTCCACGAAGGAGATCCTGGACAAGGTCTGGGCCCCCGTGCTCCAGGGTAAGTAATCCGGAGCTCGTGCCCGAAACATATCAAAAGGGGAAACCTTCATGAAAAAAGGAGACGCGTTCGCCGCCGTCATCGTTGTGATTGGGATTCTTATCGCGGTCCTGCCCTCCTGGGGGCCCGCCGCGGTCTGTCCCCTCCAGGAGGGGGGACGCTGGATGAAGTGCCATTGGATGGGGATGGCCGAGTTGGGAGTGGGAGCCCTCGCCGCTCTGCTGGGCGTCCTCATGTTTCTGCAGAGGGATAGGGGCGTCCGCAAGGGCCTGTCCCAAGCCCTGATCGGTATTTCCGTGCTCGCGGCGGCCCTGCCGGGCGGACTGATCGGGGGCTGCAAGAACCTGCAGATGCCGTGCCAGACCGTCTCCATCCCCGTCCTGTACGCGCTGTCCGCCGGGCTGCTGCTGTCGTCGCTTCTGGCCCTGCGCGCCGCTTGCGGAAAGGAATAAGCGAAGATCATGGCAGACAGGGCCATGGGGGAAGGCGCACGGGAATCGAAACCCCTCACCCGTTTTCGCCTCGCCCACCTCAACGTCGCCCACAGCGCCTCACGGACGAAGAGCCTGGTGTTTCTCGTCGCCCTGCTCTCGTTCGCCCTCTTCTCGGGGGGGTATCTGAGCCTGTCGATGGGGCGGGGGATGTCCAGCCTGGCGGACCGTCTTGGCGCCGATGTCCTCGTGCTTCCCTCCGGGAACGAGGGGGAGATCCGGGGAACGATCCTCAAGGGGAATCCCAGCAAGTTCTACATGCCCTCTTCCATTCTGGACGACGTGACGGCGACTCCGGGGGTCGCCGCCGCGTCGCCGCAGCTCTTCCTCGCGACGCTCTCGGCCGGGTGCTGCAACTTTGCCATCCAGCTCATCGGCTTCGAGCCGGAGACGGACTTCAACATACGGCCCTGGGTGGCCCGACAGATCCAGGGCAGCCTGGAATCCTGCGATATCGTCGTGGGCGCCAACATCGTGGCCCAGGAGGGGGAGACGCTGCTCTTCTTCGGGGAGACTTTTCGGGTGGCCGCGCGCCTCGAACGGACGGGGATGGGGTTCGACAACTCCGCCTTCGTCACGGTGGAGACGGCGCGGCGCCTGATGCAGAACGAGAGGTTTCGGCTGAATTACCCCGAGGTCAACGACCCGACGACGATATCGAGCGTCATGGTGCGCGTCGATGAAAGGGCCGACGCGGCGGAAGTCGCTCAGGAGCTGCGCCGTCGCCTCAAGGGCAGCGGCGTGACGGCCATGAGCTCCGTGGACGTCGTCCGGGGGGTGGCCGAGAAATTCAAGTCGATGCGCGTCTACGCCCTGCTGCTCTCGATCATTCTCTGGGGCGTCTCTTTCTTCGTGCTGAAGCTGGTCTTCACGGTACTGATGAACGAGCGCAAGAGCGAGT
>CAJPSE010000154.1 GCA_905373185.1 uncultured Fretibacterium sp. | reverse complement strand
CGTCCAGCAACAGCAGCACGTTGGGGGGCAACCCCTCGGGGCTGTCCTCCGGCGGGTACATCGACTTCTCGTAGGCCCGGGGCTCGGCGGCCCACACACCCGACCCCATGCCCAGCAACACAGCCAGGAGCACCAACAAAAAGCGTGCCACGCGGCCGCACGGCGCCTGGTTCATCCTGTTTTCGTTCACCGTAAGCCCTCCCTTAATGAAATAACCCTTACGAAATAACCTTCGGCGGCGTCCTTCATCCCGCCCCAAAGAGGCAGCGCTTCCCTAGGAAATATCTTTGGAGGCGACGGCAAAGAACCCCTCCTCCGCGCCGCGCTGAAAGCGCCACGGAGCGCTCCCGTCCCTCCGCGTATAGAGCTGCACCCGAAGGAGGTAAGCTCCATATATCCCATAAATTTTCTCCTGGCTGATCGTGACCTGCCCCGAACCGCCGCCGCCGCTCACCGACGGATCGGTCGTCGAACCATCCGGGCTCGAAGAACTTCCCGTGCCCGAGAACGATGGAGGTAGGAGCGAAGGCGGGAAGGATTTCAGCTCCGAGGGGCGCCCCAGAAGGTCCTTCGTGAGGTCCGCGATCCGGTAGTTGGCGTCATAGACCTGGACCACCAATCGCTGATGCCCTTCGATGCGATCCGTGCTCAACACGTCGGGATGTTCCGTCACCTGGAGGTCCTCCAGGCGATCGATGGGAATCCCATAATCGTCTGAGGTATACCCCTGCCCATGCAGAACACGCCCTCCCCCCTCATACCGATCCTCATTCGTCTGAATGAGGAAGGCCTCGAGACGCTTCACCTCGCTCGTAATGTCGATATGGTGCTCATAGGCCGGGCGTTGGAAGAGCGATACCCTGGAAAATCCCTCGGTCAACACGAGCATCCCCACGGAGAGCGCCGTACCCACCAAAATGACGACCAGCGCTATTATCAAAATAAACCCGCGCCTGCGCCTGGCCCAGCCCCCTGCCCCTCTCCGTCCGACGTTCCCCCTTATCCTCCGTTTATTTTTATTATCGTTCACCCATTCACCCATCTCATCCAACCTCTCAATTTCGTATCCTCCACGTCATGCTCTCCACCAAAAGGCGGAGGTTCCGATCCCTCACGCTGAAATAGTCCTCCACCGGCGCTTCATCCTTCGGCCAGGACTCAGGAACGCCCGGACTCACCCTGGGATTGTTGATCCCTCGCGCCGCCAAGGTCATCGTCAGAAGGTGGGAAGCAGGATCAAAACGGAAACAGACCGCCGCGATGTTCTCCGCCAGGACCTCCTCGACCGGGGCCTTTTTGTGCTCCTCGTAAATGGAGCGGATCAGCCGCCCGCCCCGGACCTGCAGGCACACCACCTGCAGCAGGTGCACCTCCTCGAGGCCGCGGAGCTGACCTCCCAGAAGGATCTTCTTATCAGGTGTCGTAAAGGCAGCGCTCTCGAGGGCAAACGGCGCGACCCGGGCCTCCAGGTGATCTGCCCTGACGCCTTCGACCAACAACGGCACCCCGAAGCTCGGCAGGACAATCCATGATCGATGATTTTTTATCTCGGTCAGAACCCCAACCTCCCGTCCCCTGTCCGTCTTGAAAGCCCTGAGGCGCCCGATCCCGGAGGCTCCATTAACAGGATACAGCTTCAGGAGCGGTTTTTCAGCATCATTCCAATAGGCGGCTATCTCCTTGTTTTTGTCGTAATTCACACAGCCCTTGGAGGTATCCCGAGGAAGGGCCGGAGACACGCCAAAGTCTGGGCTGAGCAACACCCCCGTGGGGACGGCCCACACGCAATAAAGCGAATGCCCAACATAGCAGCCGGAGGTCTTGGTCTTGACGGCCTTATCCGGAAGGTCACCGTCAGCTACCGTCATGGCACCGCCCCACTCCATATCCTCCCGATTGATATCCCCCATATGGGCCATGAGAGGAGGCTCCTTACCTCCTGCATAAAAGGCCGCGGCAAATTGACCGCCGTCCAGCGAGAGCCCCAAGCCCGCGTTGCTGAAATCCTGCGCGACCATCTGAAACGCCCTCTCGACCTCCTCACGCCCCAAGGTATAATCCTCCGTCTGGAAGTAAGAATCGTAAAAAGACATCAGGGCACTTGCCAGCGTACCGCCAACGATAGCCACGATAATGATGGCAACCATCAGCTCCACAAACGTAAATCCGCGTCTTCTCATGCCTACATCCTCTCCCGGCCGGAGGCACGCAAGCCCCCGGCGCCTCAAAACCAGCAGCTACCGGCCGGCACTCCGCTCCTCATAAGCGCTCACAACCCCAGAAAACGTCAGTTTTCCACCCTCGGGACGGGCCACATCCAGCTTGACAGGATACGATCCGTCCACAGCCGCCGTCATCGAAGGCCTGACGATCATTCCACCCCAACGGTACGCAGCCCCTTCACGCACCCAGCCCAACCGGTCGGCCACAGCATTGAAAAACGTAACGGGAGACGACTTGAGTATGGACTTGTCCGTCGTCCCCATCGCCTCGAACCAGCTCTGCGCCACAAGACGCGCGTCCAGATCCGCCTGAGTAAAGGTACGCACCTTCATCGCCATCATCATGCTGCCGAAGATACCGCCAAAGACAATGATCACCACGATAATCAAGATCAATGCCTCCCCCAGGGCAAAAGCACCGCGTCGCCGCAACCCTCCAGGCAAGACGGGCAAAACTTCTCCTCTCATCCGACCCTCTCTCATCCAAATTTTCCTCACTCGAATCCCTCCGGTCCTCCAAGAGAAAACAGCATTTGAAAATCGCCAAAGAGCTCAAGCCAACAAGGCCCAAAAATTTTCTCCCCAAACATGAGGCCCCATCCCACCGGCACTCGGCCCTCCGCCCCCTTGCCGATATAAGGATCCCTATTTATTTAAGATTATGAACAAAAAGCCCCATAGTCAATAGGCATAAAGGCCCATATTTTAACTCCATACCAAAGGGCTACAGCCGACTCTCCTCCAGGCGTTCCCGCCTCCTCCTCAGACCGTCCCGCCGTTCGGCCAGGCGCTCTTTTCCCTCCGCAATCCGGAGGGCTACCTGCTCGAAGCCCGTGCCGCCGTAGGTGTTCCGGCGCCCCACGCTGGCCTCCAGGGAGAGCAGCTCCAGGACATCCGGGCCGGCCTCCGGGATCTGCTCCTGCCATTCCTCCAGGGTCAGGTCCTCGAGACGGGCGCCCCTTTCGATACAGCGCTTCACCAACCGCCCAACCTTCCAGTGCGCGTCGCGGAAGGGGACGCCCCTCAGCACCAGGTACTCCGCCACGTCCGTCGCCAGGGCGAACCCCCTCTCCAAACCGGCCCGCGCCGCGGCCTCGTCCACCTCCGTCCGGGCCAGCATCGGGGTCAGGACCGTCAGGACCGCCTCCACCGTGCCCAACGAGGCCCAGAGGCCGCGCTTGTCCTCCTGGAGATCCCGATCGTAGGTCATGGGCAGCCCCTTCAGCGTGACGAGCAGGTCCATCATGTGCCCCAGCACCTGCCCGGTCCTGCCTCGGACCAGCTCCAGAACGTCGGGGTTCTTCTTCTGCGGCATCATGCTGGACCCCGTGCAGAAGGCGTCCGGCAGCCTCAGCCAGCCGTACTCCTGAGTGCTCCAGAGGGTCAGGTCCTCCGCAAGACGCGAGGCGTGCACCGCGAAGAGCGAGGCGAAGTGATGGTAGTCCGCCATGTAGTCGCGCTGGGCGACCGTATCCAGGCTGTTGCGCGTCGGACGGTCGAAGCCCAGCAGGCGCGATGTCATCTCCCGGTCCAGGGGCAGCGTCGAGCCCGCCAGCGCCCCGGCCCCCAGCGGGCACTCGTTCAGCGCATCCAGGGCGAACTCGAGGCGGCCGCAGTCCCTGAGAAAGGCCTCGAACCAAGCCATCCAGTAGTGCCCCAACGAGATGGGCTGCGCCTGCTGGAGGTGCGTGTAGCCCGAGACGATCACCAGCCGATGACGCTCCGCACAGTCCAGGAGGACGGCCAGAAAATCCAGCAGCGCCCCCTCAAGGTCCGTCAGCCTGTCCCTGAGGTACAGCCGTACGGTCGTGGCCGTCTGGTCGTTGCGGCTGCGCCCCGTATGCAGGCGCGCCCCCGAGGGCTCTATCTCCGTCAGGCGGTGCTCCACGTTCATGTGAACGTCCTCCAGCGGCTCGGAGGGCGTGAAGCTACCCGAGTAGATCTCGTCCCGGACGCGTTTCAGCCCCTCCTCGACCCTCAGGGCCTCGCCGGGCTCCAGAAGCCCCACGGCCCCCAGCATCCTCACGTGGGCGATACTGCCCCGGATATCCTGTTCGGCCATCCGCCAGTCCAGGTCCAGGGACTGGCTGAACCGCTGCACCACCAGGGCGGTGTCCTCCTCGAAGCGTCCCTTCCACATCGGCCTCTTCCCTCCATTATTTCCCTACGTATCCTTCCCTCCGTACCCGCGTCCAGCTTCGTCAGGCCCGCCGGCACAGATGGGCCATCGCCCCGCCGCAGTCCCCGTCCAACCCCTCCCCGG
>CAJPSE010000153.1 GCA_905373185.1 uncultured Fretibacterium sp. | reverse complement strand
GCCGAAGGTGTTGAGGTTAAGGGAAACCGGCTCGGCCACGCCGATGGCGTAGGCTACCTGGATCTGGCACTCGTCGGCGATCCCCGCGGCCACGATGTTCTTTGCTGCGTAGCGCGTCATATAGGCGCCGCTGCGGTCGACCTTGGTGGGGTCCTTGCCGGAGAAGGCCCCGCCTCCGTGGGGCACCCACCCGCCGTAGGTATCGACGATGATCTTTCGGCCCGTCAGGCCGGTGTCGGCCATGGGACCGCCCTTGACGAAACGTCCGGTGGGGTTGACGAAGATGCGGGTCTCCGAATCGATCAGGTACCCGGGGACGATGGGGTTGATCACGTTCTCGATGATGTCCGCACGGATCTCCTTGAGGGTAGCCTCCGGATGGTGCTGGGCGGAGACGACGATCGTATCAGCGTGGACGGCCTTCCGGCCCTCGTAGCGGAGGGAGACCTGGGTCTTGCCGTCCGGGCGCAGGTAGGGGATCGTTCCGTCGCGGCGGACCTTGCTGAGCTGACGCGCCAGGTTGTGGGCGACGGCAATGGGCATCGGCATGAACTCCTCCGTCTCGTTGCAGGCATAGCCAAACATCATGCCCTGGTCCCCGGCACCGATTCTGGCTATTTCCTCCTCGGAGAGCTTCTTATCCTGCTTGTCCCGCACCTCGATGGCGTTGTCCACCCCCTGGGCGATGTCCCCGGACTGTTCGTCGATTGCTGTGAGGACCGCGCAGGTCTCGCCGTCGAACCCGTACTTGGCACGGGTGTAGCCGATGTCCTGGACGATCCCGCGCGCCAGCTTGGGGATGTCCACGTAGGTCCGGGTCGTGATCTCGCCCGATACCATCACCAGGCCTGTCGTGCAGAGCACCTCGCAGGCCACTCGGCCGTTGGGGTCGTCCTTCAGAATCGCGTCGAGGATGCCGTCCGAGATCTGATCGGCGACCTTGTCGGGGTGCCCCTCCGTAACGGACTCCGAGGAGAAGATGAATTTTTCCGTATTTGCCATAGTCCTACCTCCCTAGAATAAATGAACGAAAGACAAAAAAACACCCTTCCCGCTGGGAAGAGTGTCCGCACAACCTTATGCTCTTCCTCTCATCATCCAGCCTCGCGGGGCTGCTGGTATTGGCACCTGATTCGACAGGTTGCCGGGCTTCATCGGGCCAGTCCCTCCACCTCTCTCGATAAGAGATCTCATTATGAAATAAGCCGGTGCTTCCTCAGGGAAGCGGAAAATCAACGTTTCCCTGAGATTCCACTTTCTGCCGGAAAATTATTGTACCTCTTTTTGAAGCTCCGTCAAGGACCGTTTGCAGCTCGTGTGTATTATCCCGGCCCTCATGGGCGCCGCCGGGGGTCAGCGCCCATCATCCGAGACTATGTCGCCGCTCTTAATCAGGATGACGCGCTCTCCGGGGAATACGAGGTTGTACTGTTCCCGCGCCATGTGCTCGATGCCCTCCCGTGATCTGTAGAACGAGACCTTCTCCCGATAGTCCCGCACGCTGTCCTGTTTCCTGCGCAGGAGCTCCTCGCGTTCCTCGATCGCCGCGTTGAGCTGGTCGATCCTCCGCCATTCGAAGAAGTAATGCGTCCCTATGATGAGAAAGAGGAGAAGAAAGAAGGCGACGACCACGATTCTCCGCAGGGGAGGCATGTCACATCCGCTCGGGGGCGCTCACGCCCAGCAGGCTCAGGCAGGTGTGCAGGACGATGCGCACCGCGTTTGCCAGCTTGAGGCGGCCGAGCTCCACCTCCCCGGCCTCGCCCAGGATGCGGTTGGTGTTGTAGAAGGAATGGAAGGCGCCGGCCAGCAGCCCCGCATAGGCCGTCAGCATCTGAGGGGCCAGGTCCCGCGACGCGTTCTCCACCTCCCGCGGAAAGAGCGCCAGACAGTCCGCCAGCCCGCGGGCCGCCTCGTCCCCGAACAGGCTCTCTGGGATCGGAACACCGTCCGATCCTAGACGGTCCGCGCTGCCGCCCCGGGCCGTCCACTCCCGGACGACGCTGCAGATTCGGGCATGAGCGTACTGGACGTAATAGACGGGGTTGTCGCTGCTCTGTTTTTTTGCGAGGTCGAGGTCGAAGTCCAGCTGGCTGTCGCTCCGGCGCGTGAGGAAGAAGAACCGCGTGGCATCGACGCCGACCTCGTCCAGGACCTCCTTCAGGGTGACGAACTCCCCCGACCGGGTCGACATCGCCACGGGGTGGCCGTCCCGCATCAGGTTCACCAGCTGGATCAGCAGCACGTCAAGGTCGTCGGCGGACTTTCCGATGGCCTCCACCCCGGCCTTCATCCTCGGAATATAGCCGTGATGATCGGCCCCCCACACGTCGATGACCCGATCGAACCCGCGGGTCACGAACTTGTCCCGATGATAGGCGATGTCCGACGCGAAATAGGTAGGCACCCCGTTATTGCGGATCAGGACGCGGTCCTTGTCGTCCTCGAAGTCCGTCGTCTTGAACCAGAGCGCGCCGTCCGACTCGAAGGCGAAGTCGCGCCTCTCGAGGTCCTCCATGGCCTGGCGCACCAGATCCTTCTCGTAAAGCGTGGCCTCGGAGAACCAGACGTCGAAGCGGACACCGAAACGCCCCAGATCCTCCTTAATCTGACCCAGGATGACGCCTCCCGCGTACCGCTTGAACCAGGGCAGGCTCTCCGAAAGCGGCTCCGCCAGGAAACGCTCGCCCTCCCGCTCCAGGACCGTGCAGGCAAGGTCTCGTATATAGGCCCCCTTGTAGCCGTTCTCGGGGAAGGGGGCAAGTTCAGGACGCCCCGCCAGCTCGAAGTAGCGGGCCTGAGCGGAACGTCCCAGGATCTCCATCTGGAGCCCCGCGTCGTTAATGTAGTACTCCCGCTCGACATTCCAGCCCGTGAAGGCGAGGATTCTCGCGACGACATCCCCCACCGCCGCGCCGCGGCCATGGCCGATGTGCAGCGGCCCCGTCGGGTTGGCGCTGACGAACTCCACCTGCACCTTTCGCCCGCCCCCCAGGTCCGAGGAACCGTATCGCTCCCCCATGGAAAGGACCTCGTCCGCGACGGAGGCAAACCATCTCTTCGAGAGGAAGAAGTTGACGAACCCCGGTCCTGCGACCTCGATTTTATCGAAGAAACCGCTCCCGTCCTCGCTCAGCCGCGCCACGATCCGGTCCGCCAGCGTTCTCGGAGGCATGGAGAACGCCTTGGAGAGCTGCATGGCGGCGCTGGCCGAACGATCCCCCTGCCCCTCGTGCCTGGGGCGTTCCAGCTCGAACGCCGTCCCCTCCGGGACGGGCTTCCCCAGCTCCTCCGCGACGCTCCGGACAGCCCGAAGCAGAGCCTCCCTCGGGTAGGAAACGGCCGAACCCCGCATCAATTCATCCGACATCTCCGCACTACCTTTCTTTTATGGAAAAACATTCCGCCGCAGGGCGAACGGACGCTCCCGTCCCTGCTCTTCATCTCTATTCCTTGCCCCTCATCAGCATCGGCAGGGGGCGCGCCGAAAAGTTGCGCCAAAGCTCCAGGACCGTCCTCAGAGAGGCGCCGTCCTCCTCCGTCAGCCTCGTCGCCGAAACCTGAAGCCGGGCCTCCGCCGTCGCCTTTTTCAGCTTGGACGCCTTGAAACTTTCCCCATAGAGCACCTTCCCGGAGGCACGCTCCGTGTCCGCGGGGAGCATCACCCTCTCGACTCCCGGGGGCAGCAGCAGGCTGACCCTCTGTTCCATCAGGAAGGGGAAGGCCAGCTCCACGGGAACGGACCCGCCGGACAGGGATTGAAGGGACTCGGGGACGAAAGCCGGAAGGATGACCAGCAGGTTCTTCCCCTGCGTCCCCATGATTCCCGGCATCTCGCCGATGCGGAAGGCCAGCTCGGCCTCCCCGCCGGACTCCTTGAGCGCGGCGGCCTCGTAGCCCCTCAGGTTCCGAAAGAGCGAGGGAAGGAGCTCCCCCGCGCGGCCGTCCTCCCAGGCGCGAAAGAACAGGGGACGCCATGCACCGCGCGCCTGGAGGCGCACCGTACCGCTCAACGCCCCTCCTGGGCTCAGGCTCAGGTCGAAGAGAGCGCGCAGCCGGTTTTCCGGCGCCTTCGCCTCCGGTATCCTCCTGCCCGTGACTCGTCCCTCCCCGTCCGGGGCGAATATCCTGCTCCCCATCAACAGGGGGGACGTCCTTCCCATCCTGGGGGCGTCGTCCATGTCGCAGAAGAAGCTCTCCTTGAACCTGGCGCCCTTGAAGGGTGGGACCTCCAGGACCGGAGCCAGCAGGATCCCCGGACATACGGGGCTGTCCGCGTCGGGGTCGAGGGCCATCCTCCAGTGCAGAAGGACGTTCACCCCCCGCTCCCGAAGCCAGGCATGGGCCATCAGGAGTTTCTCCCCGCGCGTCCAGGGCCCCTCCGAGGGCAGCGCCCGACGGCACCCCTCCGGCAGGACGGCATCGGGCTGCTCGTACAGCCAGGAGAGCAGGGCGGCCGTCCCCGCCTCCGTCCCCCTGCGAAAGCCCTCCAGAGCCGCGGGAGGAGCC
>CAJPSE010000152.1 GCA_905373185.1 uncultured Fretibacterium sp. | reverse complement strand
CGAAACGTCCAGGTCCCCTTTGACGTAGAGCCCCACGGGCGGCTGCGCGAGGTCCCTCAGCCGGGGAGGGTATCCCTCGTCGTCGGCCGTCAGAAAGCGCGCGCCTTCGCGCTCCGCCCTCTCCAGCTCCCGCTCCGGCCAGTCCCGCTCCCGCAGGAGCCCCTCCAGCTTCACGCAGGCGGACGGCCGAAGCCCCAGCCGTCTCCAGAGCGCCTCGCCATCCGTCCAGGCCGACTCGGGACCGTATTCGTCCCGCAGCGCCTCGAACGCGGACAGCGGAGCCCGCGCGGCGTTCAGCAGCAGCGCGGCCCGAAGCAGGGGATTCATGCCCCGGGCTCCTTACCCTCTCTGCCCTTTCACGAACCAGTCCCTGCCCTCGACCAGACGGGCCACGAGCATCGCGGAGCAGGTGTCGCCGGTGGCGTTGACCATCGTGGCCGCGGGGTCGACCAGAAAGCCCAGGGTGGCGATGATGGGGAACGCCTCCGGGGGGAAGCCGTAGAGGCTCACGATGAGCATCTCGCCCACCAGCCCCCCGCCGGGGATGCCGGAGAGCACCACGCCACTGAGTACGGCGACCGCAACGGCGCTGGCGAAGGTCCCCGCCCCCTCGAAGGGCATGTTGAAGACCCCGAAGAGGAAGGCGATCTTCAGGATGCCGCTCAGGCAGGATCCCTCCATGTGGGCCGTCGCCCCGATGGGGAGCACCACCTCGCCGATGTCGTCCGGTATCCCGATCCTGCGGGCCGCCTCCAGGTTCACGGGCAGGGTGGCGGTGCTGCTCTGGGTCCCCAACGCGGTCACGGCGGCGGGCAGGATGTTCTTCCAGAAGATCGCCGGGCCCCTGCGCCCGGCCGCCCAGGCGGAGTAGAGGGTAAAGGCGGTGAAGAAGTAGGCGAGGGTCGTCACATGGTAGATCACCATGGAGCGGAGGTAGGTGCCCAGGAGGTTCGGGCCGAAGTCCCCGACGAGGGCGGCGAAGTAGGCGGCCAGACCAATCGGCGCGTAGTACATGATGATGCTCACCAGCTTCAGCATGGCGTCCGCCAGGACGGAGATCCCCCGCGCAGCGGCCCGGCCCCGCTCCCCCAGCAGCTGGAGGCTGACGCCGAAGAGGACCGAGAAGAGGATCAGGGGAAGCATGTGGCTCCTGGAGAGGAGGTCCTGAAAATCGCTGACGGTGATCGCCTTGACGATCTGGTCGGCCGTGCTCAGGGGCTGCAGGTTCTCCGGCGGCGTCAGGGCGATGGTCGTCCCCGCAGCCGGGGGATAGAGCCGTACGGCCGCCAGCATGAGCAGGGCCGCGACGGCCCCCGTGACGAGGAACACCGCGACGAGGGACCCCATGACGCGGCGCAGGCGCTTCATCGAGGACATGTTGGACACGGCGCCGCAGACCGTCGTGAAGACGAGGGGAACGACGACCATGAACATGGCGTTCAGGAAGATATCGCCCAGGGGTTTGAACATCAGGGCTTCCTTGCCCATCGAGGCGCCCAGGACGCAGCCCAGCGCGATAGCGGCCAGCAGCGTCAGGGGAAAACGATAGGACCTCCAAAAGCTGTTTCCCTGTCTTTCCGACATCGTTGCACACCCTCCTTCGACCCGACTCGGGTCATCGTCATGGACCGCGGCCCTCAGCCCTCTCCCGACCGCAGCAGCCCCGGAAACCAATAGCGTTTGTTCGCGGCCTTCCTGAGCGCGTCCCAGGAGGCGAGGATGCTCACGGCCTCGTTAGCGACGCGGACGCTCTGGTCGATGCCCTCATAGCGGAACGTGTCCTTCAGGCGATGGGCCACCACCGCGAAGACCGCCCCGGCCCGGAACCCGTAGAGCCCCGAGATCGTGAAGACCGTGGCGGCCTCCATCTCGAGGTTCAGCACCCCGGCGCGCCGCAGGTCGGTCTTCATGTTTTTTCCTCGTTTCCCTTCACGGGGCCTCATGCCTCGAACTGTCCCCGAACGATGTTCTTTCAAAGGACTTTTTTTCAAAGGACTTCGGAGCAGGAGGCTGCATCGTGATGACTTTCGTCGCGATCCTTCCGACAAAAGCGCGATCGTGTTCCACGAACAACAGCGCGGGCTTGAACGTCAGCAGAAGCTCTTCAATTTGAATACGCGAAAAAACGTCCACAAAATTGAGCGGTTCGTCCCAGATATAGAGGTGGGCACTCTGACTGAGGCTCACGGCGATCAGCACCTTCTTCTTCTGCCCTTGGCTGAGCTCCGACATATCGACATCGAGCTTCTCCCGGACGAGATCCATTTTTTCCAGAAGCGCACGGACCAAGCTCTCATCGAGCCCCTCTCGCCTTGCGTAGTCCGAGAGCCGTCCCCTCAGGCAAGAGGTATCCTGAGGCACGCAGGATAGGGAGAGCCCCGACGCCCGGTGCAGTTCTCCACAAAAATCCAAGTCTTTCCCCTCGATCAGCTTCAGGATGCTGGACTTTCCGGTTCCGTTTCCCCCGATCAGGGCAACGCGCTCGCCGCACCCGACCTCGAAACCGACATCCCGGCAGGCGACGTGACCGCCGTAGCGGATCGAGACGCCCGAGACCCGGACAAGTGTCTGTGCATGATACCGCAGAGGGCGCAGCTGAAGCGCCTGCGTTGCCTCAACGTTTCGGAGCAGTCCCCTTTTGGTCTCGATCGCAGCCTCGCGCCGGTTCTCCAGATTCTTGGACCGCTTCATCATCTTCGCGGCCTTGTGACCGACAAACCCCTTGTCCAAGGCGCCGCGTTTGCTCCTCTCCACCCGATCCGACCATTCGGCGGTGCGGCGGGACGCCTCCTTCATCCGGCCCATCTCCCTCTCCAGTTTTTCGTTGAGGTCCCGTTCCATACCGTCCTGCAGCTCCCTGTTACGGAACCAGGAGGAGAAGTTCCCCTTCTGGAGTTCCACCCCGGATCGATTCAGGGCCAGAATATGGTCAACACAGTCGTCCAGAAGCGTCCGGTCGTGCGACACGAGGATGAAACCCCGCTTGGACCGCAGATAATCGACGACGACCGCACGGGCCTCGGCATCCAGATGGTCGGTCGGTTCGTCGATGAGCGCGAAAACATCCTTCTCCAGAAACAAGGACGCCAGAAGCACCTTGGTGCGTTCACCGTGAGAAAGCGTCTTGAAAGGACGAGACAGGATCTCCTCCGGGCACTGAAGACGGGAGAGCTCGCGCTTCAGAACCCAGAGCGGCCGGTCAGGACAGCGTGAGTCCAGAAGAGCCAGAGCATCCCTCTCTTCGTCCACGGATGGAGCGGGGAATCGTCGGGTTTGAAGACGGGGCGTTATCGTCCCCTGATATTCGTATTTCCCCTGGATCAGATCCAGCAGCGTCGTCTTGCCGCGCCCGTTTCGGCCGACGAGCCCCAGCTTCCAGTCCGTGTCGATCCGGAGCGAAAGCTCCTTGAAAAGCGGAGCCGGAGCGCCCGGATAGGCGAAGGTGAGGTTGGAGATGGCAATCTGCGTCATGGAGACCTCCCGATCAGAATAAAAAAGCGGCGCGGAAGCAGCCCCTCGACAAACCCGCGGCCTCAGCTTCGCCCCGAACCCAGCAGCCCCGGAAACCAATAGCGTTTGTTCGCGGCCTTCCTGAGCGCGTCCCAGGAGGCGAGGATGCTCACGGCCTCGTTAGCGACGCGGACGCTCTGGTCGATGCCCTCATAGCGGAACGTGTCCTTCAGGCGATGGGCCACCACCGCGAAGACCGCGCCGGCGCGGAACCCGTAGAGCCCAGAGATCGTGAAGACCGTGGCGGCCTCCATCTCCAGATCGAGGACCCCGGCGCGCCGCAGGTCGTCTATTCTGTCGCGGGACGCGGACTGCGTGTAGCCGCCGAACCCCGGCCGGGCCTGTCCGCAGTAGAAGGAGGCCGTCGAGCAGCCGACGCCGACGTGATAGACCGCGCCCAGACGCTCGCAGGCCTCCACCAGCGCGGCGGTGACCTCGTAGTGCGCCTGGGCGGGATAGGAGAGGTCGACGTAGTCCGGGCTGGTCCCGTCCCGGCGCATCGCGCCCGTGCAGACGATCAGGTCGCCGCACTCGATCCCCTCGGCGATGGCGCCGCAGGAGCCCACGCGGATGAAGGTGTCCGCGCCCAGGGCGGCCAGTTCCTCGAGCGCGATGGAAGTCGACCCACCCCCCATGCCCGTGGAGCACGCCGTCACGGGGACGGAGCCGATCGTCCCGCTCCAGGTCCGATGTTCGCGGTTGTTCGCGATGAAGCGGGACTCCGTCCACTCCCCGGCGATGGCGTCCGTGCGCTCCGGGTCCCCGGGAAGGAGGACGTAGCGGTTCACGTCCCCTCTCCCGCAGCGGATGTGGTACTGGAGCTCGCCCTCCATCACGGGGCGCTCCGCACTGTTCGCGTTCCAGCCTCCGGTCATGGTCTTTTCCTCCTCTCATTCCATCCTCAATCATTCGTATGCTTCGTTGTTTTTGCTCGCCTTCAAATAATTGAGAATGGAATCAGTAAAATTCTAGGGAAACGCTGATTTAATCCATGAAGCCCCCCTGATGGAACCCCTAAGCGACCCGC
>CAJPSE010000151.1 GCA_905373185.1 uncultured Fretibacterium sp. | reverse complement strand
GCAGTGGACGTGGCAAGGCTGGTGCGGGAGTTTCTTTGTTCCGGCAGACCCTTTGGGTGCGCTTTTTCGGACCATCCCTCCAACCCCGGAATCTTTGCAAGGGTGTGCTACAATGACCTCATGGGGTTGTCTGGAGATGCGGGGGCGATGAGGTTGATAAAGAAACGCCCATGGATGGCATATTACTATGTCGTAAGCCCGGAGAAACTCCTTGACGTTGACAGACCGGACGACCTGCGGCATTTGGGGACACACGGGTTAAGTCATTGAAGACGGTCAAGCGCATGGGGTCCCCAACGACTTAGTCAGCGCTTCCTTGAGTTTACTTTCAGGAGACTGAGCTTATGAAGCTGATGAAAACAGAGGATGCGGTTGGTCAGGTTCTCTGCCATGACGTCACTCAGATCATACCGGGCCTCTTTAAAGGGCCGGTGTTCCGCAAGGGCCATATCATCCGTGAGGAGGACATTCCCGTACTGCTGGACGTGGGCAAGGAGAATATTTACATCTGGGAGATGGACGAGGGCATGATGCACGAGAACGAGGCTGCTGAAGTTCTCTACGACATCTGCCGGGGCAGGCATATGCACCAGGGGAAAATAAGCGAAGGGAAGATAGAGGCCATAGCCGATATTGACGGGCTCCTCAAGGTGGATAAAAAGCGCCTGAATATCGTGAACTCCCAAGGCGAGATGATGATCGCAGCGCGTCACGGAAACTTCCCCGTGAAGGCCGGCGACAAGTTGGCGGGCATGAGGATTATTCCTTTGGTCATCGAGCGGGCGAAGATGGGTAAGGCGCAGCGGGAAGCGGGAGGCGCAATTCTCAACGTCCTGCCGTTCACGGCGAAGAGAGTCGGAATCGTCACGACGGGGAACGAGATTTATAACCACCGGATAGAGGACAAATTCACGCCGGTCGTTGTGCAAAAGGTCGAGGAATATGGAGGAATCGTCATAGGCCAGCGGTTTTCGGGCGACGACGTGGACATAGAGACCGGATTTATTCATGAACTCCTGGAGGCCGGCGCGGACCTAGTGCTCTGCACCGGGGGGATGAGCGTGGATCCGGACGACAGGACGCCCATGGCGATTCGCACGGCTGCGGATCGCGTGGTTTCCTATGGAGCGCCGGTGCTGCCGGGCGCCATGTTCATGCTGGCCTATAAGGGGAACGTCCCCATCGTGGGGCTGCCTGGCTGCGTGATGTACGCAAAACGCACGATTTTCGACCTGATCTTGCCGCGCCTCATGGCCAACGACCCCGTGACGCGCGATGAGATCGCGTCTCTGGGCGAGGGCGGTCTTTGCCTGGGCTGCAAGGTCTGCGTCTTCCCGAATTGCGGATTTGGAAAGTAAATGCTGAACGCCGGGACCATGGGATTTTTTGAAGCTCTGGACGAACTCAATTCCAACGCAGAAAACGTGGCCTTTACGGTGATCGAGGGCGAGGGATACGGCGAGAAGGCCCTGTTCTCAGGGGGGGCGGCGAAATATTTTTCCAATGACGACAGCTTTTTGACGGCCCATGCGGCGGACCTTACGGCGTGCCGCGAAACGGGCGTCTTTGACCTGGCCGGCTCGTCGGTCTACGGGGAGCTGATAGGACACGAAAAGGAGTTGATCGTCTGCGGGGCGGGACATGTGTCCATGCCAGTCATACGTATTGGGAAGATGCTGAACTTTCGCACAACCGTTATCGACGACCGCGCCCAATTTGCGAAAAATGCTGAGGCCGCAGGGGCCGATTCAGTGCTCTGCTCGCCATTTCATGAGGCTCTGGAGAAGATACGGGGCGGACAGGACTCGTATTTTGTGATTGTCACTCGTGGTCACCAGTGTGACGGCGAGTGTCTGCGCGCCATCCTTGAAAAGCCTTACGCCTACCTCGGCATGATGGGTTCAAACCGAAGGGTGCAGATTGTGAAGGAGGCGCTCGCCAGGGAAGGCCGCGACGTGACAGGCCTGCACGCGCCTATAGGCCTCGCCATCCATGCCGAAACACCTGAGGAGATAGCCGTTTCCATTATGGCAGAGATCATCCAGATCAAGAATAAAAAAAAGAATGTGACGTACCCGCCAAGTATCCTGCGGGACATTCTGGGGACGGTTCACAACCCGTTGCCGGGGCCAAAGGCGCTATGCACCATTGTGATGAAGAACGGCGCCGCCCCAAGGGACGTGGGCGCCAAGATGCTCTGTAACGTCGAGGGGAAAACCATCGGAACCATTGGCGGCGGCTGCACGGAGGCCTGGGTAACTCGGTGCGCAACAGCGATGCTTCAAGAGGATAACCCTGAGCCCGTTTTAGTTCATGCGGATCTGACGGCGGACGAAGCTGTGCGGGAAGGCGAGGTCTGCGGCGGCACGCTCGACGTGTGGGTGGAAGCCATTTGAGGCCAGGGGCGGATATCCTGGGGACTGGACGAAAGGAGGCGAGGCAATGAAATTCAGCTGAAAACCGCGCGTGGATTAAGGAAACACTGGCTAAGGGGTTGAGGACGGTCTCCCTTCAGTGCCTGAAACTTCATCAGGCCGCGCGAAGCGTGGGGGAGAAAATTTCAGGAAGCGCTGAAGGTCCCCCTGAGGTTTGATGCTCCCCGATCGCTTTCAACGAATTTCTAAGCAGTCAGCGCTTCCTTAAGGCTCAAGGGACATTGATGAAACTTATGAAAGACTGGGTGAAACAAATGAATTTCAAAACGCTTACAGCGGTATTTCTGTTGCTCACGAGCACTCTTGCAGCGACTAAGGCCAGCGCGGCGGAGAGTGGAGCGAAGACGGAGCTTATCGTCTTCGCTGCCGCTTCAATGACCGAGACGATGACAAAGATTAAAGAATTCTACGAGGCCATGCACCCTGACGTGAACCTCGTCTACAATTTTGACTCGTCCGGAACGCTCAAGACCCAGATTCAAGAAGGCGCAGCCTGCGATATCTTCATTTCCGCCGCCCCGAAGCAGATGAACCAACTGGACGCCGCCGCAGGGAAGGAGGCCAACCCCGACGGCCTTGACTTCGTTGCGGATGGGACGCGGTTCAACCTGCTGGAGAACAAGGTGACGCTGGCCGTGCCAGAGGGAAATCCCAAAAACATCACGAGTTTTGAACAGCTGGCGAAGCTCCTGACCGACGGCAACGTCCTGCTTGCCATGGGCAACAGCGACGTCCCGGTTGGACAGTACACGCAGAAGATCCTGGCCCACTTCAAGCTGGACGAGGCTAAGCTGGCCTCGGATGGCAAAATCACCTACGGCACCAACGTGAAAGAGGTCACGACACAGGTGGCAGAAGGCAGCGTGGACTGCGGCGTCATCTATGCCACGGACGCTTTCAGCGCCGGCCTGACCGTTGTGGACAGCGCCACGCCTGAAATGTGCGGTCAGGTCATTTATCCGGCTGCGATCATGAAGAACAGCCGTCATATGGACGCGGCAAAGGACTTCCTGAAGTATCTGACCGGCGATGCAGCCTCCTCCGTATTTACAGGCGTAGGGTTCACGACGATTCAAAATTCGTAAGCCGGCATGGACTGGTTCCCGCTCTGGAACTCGCTGTGCATAGCCGCCATAAGCAGCGTCCTCGTATTCTTCTCCGGGATATTTGCCGCGTATTACACAGCGCGGCTGCCCAAGACGGTGAAGGGTTTCCTGGATGTCGCGCTGACGTTGCCCCTTGTCCTGCCGCCCACCGTCTGCGGCTATTTCCTCATTTTGATATTTGGGGTAAGGCGCCCGCTGGGGCGGTTTCTGCTGCAGTACGGGATTAAATTTGTCATGACGTGGTACGGCGGTGTGCTGGCTGCGACGGTTGTGGCCTTTCCGTTGATGTACCGGACGGCTCGGGGCGCCTTTGAGAGCTTCGACATGAACCTGGCCTATTCGGGCCAGACTCTTGGCTTGTCCGATACCTACATCTTCTGGCGCATCCGTATGCCGGCCTGCCGGCAGGGAATAATAGCCGGCTCCGTGCTGGCCTTTGCCAGAGCGCTGGGCGAATACGGAGCCACAAGCATGCTCATCGGCTACACGCCTGGCCGGACGGCCACTATCTCAACCACGGTGTACCAGCTCTGGCGGACAAACGACGAACGGGGCGCGCTGATATGGGTACTGATCAATCTGGCTATCAGCGCCGTCGTGCTTTTGGCCGTTAATATGCTTGAGGATCGGCAGAGACGGGTAGCCTGGTGCGGGGGCGCTTCGCGCTCCCGCACCAGGCAAATATGAAAGCGCGTGAGGAAGAGGAGTAGCGACGTGAGTCTTCTAGTTGATATTGAAAAAGAACTGGACGGTTTTCACCTGAAATCATCCTTTGAGAGCGGGGACGAGATCGTTGGGCTTCTGGGCGCGTCCGGCTCTGGCAAGAGCATGACGCTCAAGTGCATCGCCGGCATAGAAAAACCCGACAAGGGCCTCATTGTTCTGGATGAAACGGTTCTGTTCAACTCTGAATTGCGGATCAACCTTCCGCCGCAAAAGAGGCGGGTTGGCTATTTGTTTCAAAATTATGCACTGTTCCCCAATATGACCGTGCGTCAGAATGTGCTTTGCGGTCTGCGCTGGGAGCGGGACAGAAAAAAGCGTGAGGAGAAAGCGGCAG
>CAJPSE010000150.1 GCA_905373185.1 uncultured Fretibacterium sp. | reverse complement strand
GGACGAACGTCAACGACCTGGCGCTGGTGCTCTGTGGCGCGTGCGCCGCCATGGGGCCGGCGGCCGAAGGCCCACCCTCTCCGTGGAGATGTCGCTGAAAAGTTTGACGATGCTGATAGAATAATAGAATAAAGGCGGGATGCGTTCGGCTCGGGACGCCGTTCCTGAGCCTCGACTTGAAAATCTTAATCCGGAATCTTGATCCGGAGTTCTGACCTGGAACTTGGAAGGGAGAGCTTTTTCGAGATGCGATATCTTTATTCCGCAGCCCTGGGCTTCCTGCTGCTTCTGGTATCCTTCGCCCCCTGCGTCCTCTCTGCACCGGCCTGTGCCGTCACGGTCGAGCCGGACGTGGAGGCACATCGGGTGGTGGGGACGCTCTATGCGCTGTCCGCGGCCATGAACCTCTATCACGCGGAGCCCGGGGCCATCCCGTCGCCCGAGCAGCTGGGGCGCTCCTTTCAGAGGGATACCCTGCCGGCCGGCTGGCCCGACTCCGTCCGTGTCGCATCGTATGGAGGGGCCTGGTGGGTGGGGGTGGCCGTGGACCCCTACTCGTCCGCCCGCAAGTTTCTGAGGGCGAATGCCCCCGAGCTGAGTATCCTGGACGCTCCGGGCGGAGCACCCTGGATAGGTGCGTCCTTCGCCTGGATGGAAGTGCTTCGGATGGAGACGCTGCGGCTGGGGGCGTCCAGGGCCGGAAAGGGTTCCGGGGTCCCTGCGGCGGAGGTCGCCGAGGGCTCCGGGGAGGACCGAAACGAGCTGTTCTTCCGGACGCCGGGGACGGACCGGTATTGGTGGAGCCCCCTGCGTTTCTCGGCCTCCGTGCGGGATTCGGTCCTGAAACGATGGGGACATGCCGCGGAGGGAGCCGCGCTGGCGGTCCCACAGGAACGTGCCGCGGCCAAGGAGGAGTTCCGTGCCTCGCCCGTAGGGCTGCCGGAGGAGTTCGGCGTCAGTTCCGATCGGGAGCCCGGCTCCTCCGTGGAGCTGGGCGACGTGATCTTCAACCCCATTCCGCGGCCGAGGAGCAACTGATTTTCCGATCCCCTGATTTTCTGATTTTTCCCGGGCGTGGTCTGCCCGGAGTGGTTTTGACGTGAGTTTTTTTGCGGTTCGACAAGGACGGCAGACGATTACGGGAGGGATTTTGTGATGAAGTGGAGAGGTTGGCTGTTTTCGGTGGCGGGGCTGCTCGTTTTTTGTGCGTTTTGTGCGGCGGGCGCGGCCATGGCGGCGGACGTACTGGCCGGCGCCTGCATCTACAGGTTCGACGACACCTTTATGAAGGGCGTGCGCAGGAGCATGGTCTTGGAGATGAAGAAGCTGGGGGGCGAGCTGGAGGTCGTGGACTCGCAGAACCAACAGTCGGTCCAGGACGGCCAGGTGAGCGCCTTAATCAACAAGGGCGTCAAGGTGCTGATCGTCAACCCCGTGGACCGCACGATGGCTGCGTCAGCTGTGGAGAAGGCCAGGGCTGTGGGCCTGCCGATCGTCTTCATCAATCGCGAACCGAGCGCGGAGGTCCTGGAGTCCTACGATAGGGTCTGGTACGTGGGCGCCCACGCCGAGGATTCCGGTAGGCTGTCGGGCGAGCTGATCGTGGAGTATTTCAAGAATCACCCCGAGGCGGACAGGAACAGAGACGGAAAAATTCAGTACGTTATGCTGCGCGGCGAGGAGGGGCATCAGGACGCCATCCTGCGCACGGAGTTCTCCGTCAGGGCGATGAAGGATGGCGGGTTCGAGGTCGAGGAGCTGGGCTGCGACACGGCCAACTGGGACAGGGCCCAGGGTGCAGAGAGGATGAAGGGGTTTATCACCTCCGTGGGGCTGGACAGGATCGAGGCCATATTGGCGAACAACGACAACATGGCCCTGGGCGCCATCAACGCGCTGAGGGCCGAGGGCTATAACCTGGGCGACGCCGCGAGGTACATCCCCGTGGTGGGCGTGGACGCCATAGCGCTGGCGCTGGAGGCCATGGGCAAGGGCACCCTGCTGGGCACGGTGCTGAACGACGCCCGAAACCTTGGGGCCGCCGTGGTCCGAGCCGCCTTCGCGGCCGCGCAGGGCCGGGCCGTCGACAAGGAGACCGTCGGTTACGAGGTGACCGACGGCAAGTACATCTGGATCCCCTATATGAAGGTCACAGCCGAGAACTACAAGAGGTTCATGTAGTCGGGCAGTCCGATGCCCGCTGAACTTTTGGGAGGCCATTCATGTCCGTTCTGATCTGCGGCGGGGCCGGCTACATCGGCTCCCATAACGTGCGGGCCCTGCTGGACCGGGGCGAGAGCGTGGTTGTGCTGGACAACCTCTGGACCGGACACCGGGCGGCGCTGCCGGGGTCCGTGCCCTTCTACGAGGGCGATGTCCGCGACGCGGCGCTGCTGGACAAGATTATGGGCGAGCATCCCGTGGAGGCGGTCGTTCACTTCTGTGCCTGCTCCCTGGTGGGCGAGAGCGTCGAGCGGCCGCTCCGGTATTTCAACAACAACGTGTACGGGATGCAGGTCCTGCTGGAGGCGATGGAGCGGCACGGCCTGGACAGGATCGTGTTCTCCTCCTCCGCGTCGGTCTACGGCGAGCCGAAGCGCGTCCCCATCATGGAGGATGACGAGACCCTGCCCACCAACCCCTACGGCGAGACCAAGCGGATGATGGAGCGCATGATGCACTGGGTGGGGCTGCGGCACGGCATCCGATACGTCTCGCTGCGCTACTTCAACGTGGCGGGTGCGCGTAAGGACGGAAGCATCGGCGAGGATCACCGGTGCGAGACGCACCTGGTGCCCATCATCCTCCAGGTTCCGTTGGGCCGGCGGACGCACGTCACGATTTTCGGGGACGATTACCCCACGCCGGACGGCACCTGCATCCGGGATTACGTCCACATCTCCGACCTGGCCGACGCGCACCTCCGGGCTCTGGACCACCTTCGCGGCGGCGGGGAGGGCGGAATCTTCAACCTGGGCAGCGGCGACGGGTACTCGGTGAGGGCGATGATCGAGGCGGCCCGCGCCGTGACGGGCCACGCGATTCCCGTGGAGGTCGGCCCGCGCCGTGCAGGCGACCCGGCGCGGCTGGTGGCCGACAGCACGAGGGCGAAGAAGGTCCTGGGCTGGACCCCGCGCGTCACCAAGATGGAGGATATCGTCGCGACGGCGTGGAACTGGCACCGCAGCCATCCGGACGGGTACGGGGACTGAGGAGGCTGTTCCCGCACTGCTCGCGGCCTGGGTATGAGGTTTTATTTTCGAGGCTGACGTGCTATCATATCCACGAGGTTTATGAGCTCTTCGGCGTCGAAGATAAGCGGAATTGCGGTTCGTAAAGAAGGAGTGAATGCGATGACCCTGCAGGTGCGTGGGGGAGCGGTCCCTTTTGCGGGTGATAATGTACGGTCAAGACTCGATGACGGCAGAGTTGCCGATAAAGAACGTCCTTCCTTACAGGCTGGTGCGGCTGTCGAGGCCGCTGGAGCGTCCTCCGCAGGGGAACCCCGAAGGGATGAGTTTATTCGCAGCGGCGGGATAAAAGCGCCGGATAAAAGGGAGAATGTCCGGTCCGCCCAAGCCGGAGAGCCGAAGAAAAAGGATGCCGGGAGACAGATCGGGGGGACGGAAAAGGACGAGGAGAGGGCTGGGGAAGATGCCGTAAAAGAAGCCGCCGAGGACCGGGGAAAGAAGCGAAAGCACCGTGCCGAGATAACCTGGATGTATGCGGAGCATATTCCCGATCCCTCGGACCCGCACAATCCCCACAAGGGGCGGTGGGTTTATCGTCAAGGCCCCACGTATCCGGCGCCGGAGTTTGGCCTTGGGGGCAGTTTCGACGGCATTTTTTAAGAGTTTTTGAAGGTCTGTTTAAGCCTTGAATAAAGGGGCTCGTCCTTGACGATGCCCCGTAATTTTTTTAAGACGCCCTCGCGACTCCATGGCCGCAGGTCTGCCCGTGCTCAAAGAAGGCGGAGGACCGGAGCGTTCTCAGCTATGGAACGCCGAAGGTCTAAAATGCGCTGGTTCCTGGAGCCCCTGTAGGACAGCCCCAAGCTCCGCTGGGCGATGAGGAACGGCCCGTCCACAAGCACGTCCGAGGCGTCCAGCAGCCGGCGCCACCCCGGCCGCTCGTCCCGGTGCGCCATCAGGAACTCGAAGGTGTAGCCGCTCCAGGTCATCACGTCGTACCCGCGCGCCTGCGCCCCCTCGGCCAGCTCCGCAAGGGGCTCCGCCTGCTCGAAGGGCTCTCCGCCGCTCAGGCTCAGGCCGTCCAGCAGCGGGTTTTCCTCCATCCGTGCCAAGAGCGGCCCCACCGCCACCCAGAACCCGCCCTCGTAGGCGTGGGTCTGTGGGTTGTGGCAGCCGGGACACCGGTGCGGACAGCCCTGCACGAACACCGTAAAGCGAATGCCGGGCCCGTCCACGAACGACTCCTCGACGATGCCCGCGACACGAAGGCGCATTAAAGTGCCTCAGGGGGCTTTGCCCCCTGGACCCCCAGGCACGAGCAGGCGACCGGCAAGTGAAGCGCGCCGTGTCGATCGCTCGGTTTCCTCATCAGGGGAACAAGTCCCCCTGCACTCCCCCTCGTATCGTCGCGGGCAGGGGGGCAGCAGCTCCCC
>CAJPSE010000149.1 GCA_905373185.1 uncultured Fretibacterium sp. | reverse complement strand
ACCTTCAGGGACTCGGGGGCGCGCCCCAGCCCCGGCCCGACGACCGCGGCGGCGAGGGACGGGGCCTCGCTCAAGGCCGTCCGTGCCCAGCCCCCCTCATCCGGCAGATAGACGACCTCGGCGATCCGCGCCGCGCAGGCGGCGCACACCGCGGAGGACGAGAGCAGGCTGACGACCCCGCCTCCGCTGCGCAGTGCCGCCAGGGCGGACAGCGCGGGAGCGCCCGGATAGCGGTCGGAACCGCCCACGACGAGCAGCCGCCCGCGGTTCCCCTTGTGCATGTCGGCCGGGCGGCCCGGCAGAAGCGCCGCCGCCTCGGCCCTCGAAAAATCCTGGAGCGGCATATTCGTCCCCCCATAACAAGATAACGAGCCGAAATCGAAAGAGCGGGCCAGGCCCGCGCTTCTCCATATTTTTCATAATTATACCGCCCGTCGCACGGCGGTGGCCGGGCGACGGCAATATCCGACCGCGACAAAAAACACTGTTTTTCTTGACTTTTCCGGAAAAAGATATACCCTAGAGGGGTATATGAATACCCTATAGGGGTATCGAGAGGGGCGAGGAGCTTTCATGCTGCAATGCATCGACGAGAAGGACATCGTTCGCCGGCTCAGGAGGATCGAGGGGCAGGTGCGCGGGCTCGTGCGGATGGTGGAGGAGGACAAGCCCTGCGAGGACATCCTCATCCAGATAGGCTCGGTCAAGGCGGCCCTGCACAAGGTGGGGCAGTACGTCCTGGAGGGGCACCTGCACCACTGCGTCCTGGACGGCATCCGGCAGGGCAACGGCGACGAGGTCCTGGACCGCCTCTCCGGGGCCCTGGAGCAGTTCTCTCGCCTGGTGTGATCTCCCGCGTCCCGTCCTTCCCCCCTGTCGAAGCGCGAAGGTCCGTGGGACGCGGACCCGTGGTACAGATCATTGGAATGATGTGGAATATTGGATCGTGACTATTTGAAACGTGGATTGGAGGGCGAAGCCATGAGCGGTGCGGAAATGAAACTCGAGTCGGGGGTCGGCATCCTTTGCGACGAGCACGAACACGGATGCGGACACGGGTGTGAGCACGAGCATGAGAGGGCGGGCAGCGGACATCACGCACACCGACATCGGGCGCATCTCGAAGACGAGGACGCCTGCCGCTGCGGCCACCATCATGGCCACGACGAACCCCACGGGCACGGACACGAAGGACACGGATGCGAGGGGTGCTGCGCTGCCTGCTCGGGCCATCCCGGGGAGGATGCCGAGCCGGACTTCTGGGAGCTCGCCGTCCAGTTCATGGGGCTCCTGGTCCTGATCGTGGGGTTCTTCATCGGCCCTTCGCTCCCGCCCGTCCGGCGCGGCATCTTCTATGGCGTCCCCTGGCTGCTCTGCGGGATGCCGGTGTTGCGCCACGGGTGGAGCGGCCTGCGCAGGGGGCGCCTCTTCAACGAGTTCACCCTCATGGGCGGGGCGTCCTTGGCGGCCATCTGCCTGGGGGAACTGCCGGAGGCCCTGGCCGTCATGGTCCTCTATCAGCTGGGGGAATGGCTCCAGGGGCGGGCGGCGGGCCGTTCGCGCCGGTCCGTCCGGGCCCTGCTCGCCGAAAAGCCCAAGGTGGCCCACGTTCTGGATGGGGACAACGTCGAGGACCTCGCCCCGGAGGCCGTGACGACGGGCATGAGGGTGGTGGTCCGGCCGGGGGAGAAAATTCCGGTGGACGGCACGGTCGTCTCCGGGGAGTCTCAGGTCGACACCGCCTCCATCACGGGGGAGTCGGTCCCCGTGCGCACCGTGACCGGCTCTAGGGTCTACGGCGGGACAGTCTGCCTGGACGGCTCGCTGGTCGTGGAGGCGTCCGGCCCCTTCGAGTCCTCGGAGATCGCCCGCGTGCTGGACATGGTGGAGCGCGCCGCGGCCAACAAGTCCCCCGTGGAGCGGTTCATCACGCGTTTTGCGGCCTGGTACACCCCCGTAATCTTCGGGGTGGCCCTGCTGACGTTTCTGGTTCCGCCCCTCGTCCTGGGAGGAGGGTGGCGGGAGTGGTTCTACCGCTCCCTCGTGGTGCTGATGGTCTCCTGCCCCTGCGCCCTCGTCATCTCCGTGCCGCTGGGGTACTTCGGGGGCATCGGGGCCGCGTCGAGGCGGGGCATCCTGGTCAAGGGCGGGAGCGTCCTCGACGCGATGAGCGGCATCGCCGCGGTGGCCTTCGATAAAACCGGCACGCTGACGGAGGGGGTGTTCAGGGTCACGGCCGTTCGCCCCGCGAAAGGGGTGGCGGAGGAGGAGCTCCGGGAGGCGGCCCGCGTCGCCGAGGCCCTGTCGGGGCATCCCCTGGCCCGCTCCGTCCGCGAGGCCTTCGGGACGGTCAACCCCAGGGGTATCGAGGCCACGGAGGCCGCAGGCAAGGGCGTGCGCGCCCTCCGGAACGGCGAGGCGTTCTACGCGGGCAGGGCCGCGTGGCTTCGGGAAAATGGGGTGGAGAACCCCTCCGAGGCACGGGGCGATTCTTCGGCCAGCCTGATCTATGTGGGACGGGGCAAACGCTTTCTGGGGACGGTCGCGGTCTCGGACGTCATACGGGCCGACGCCCCCCGGACCATCAGGGAGCTGCGCGGCCGGGGGATCCAAAGCTACATGCTGACGGGGGACCGCGGGGACACCGCGGAGCGCGTGGCCCAAGAGCTGGGGATGGACGGCTTTCGCGCCGGGCTTCTGCCCGAGATGAAGGTGGAGGCGTTCCGGGAATTGACGGCCGGCCGACCGGCCGCCTTCGTGGGGGACGGGGTGAACGACGCCCCCCTCCTGGCGTCGGCCCACGTGGGCATCGCCATGGGGGCCCTGGGATCCGACGTCGCCATCGAGGCGGCGGATGCCGTGCTCCTCAACGACGCGCCCTCGCGCGTGGCGGAGCTGGCGGAAATAGCGCGGCGGACGCGCGGCATCGTGAGGCAGAACATCGCGGCCGCACTGGGCGCTAAGCTCCTCTTTCTCGTCCTGGGATTCACCGGCTCCATCGGACTGTGGGAGGCCATCTTCGCCGACGTCGGGGTGGCGCTTCTGGCCGTCCTGAACTCGGCCAGGGCCGGCAGGGGGGCGGAAGCGTCCTCCGCATGACGCACTTCGACGCCTGTCCACGGCCTCGAAGTCTCGGACGTTCGCTTGCGCTCGCCCGGGGTTTCGGGGCCGTATTTCGACCGTTCGTCCGGCAAAGTTCTTGTAAATGACGTAAAATATGGGAAACCGGGTACGAAGGACAAGGGGTGGCATGATGCGGGACGTCGAGGCGCTGGGGCACGAACCTATGGGAAAACTTCTTCTGCGTCTGTCGACGCCCTCCGTGGTGGGGATGATGGTTCAATCCCTCTACAACGTTGTGGACGCTTTTTTCGTCGGGCGCAGCGTCGGGCCTCATGGCATCGCGGCCGTCTTCTCCGCCTTCCCCATCCAGATAGTGGTCATGGCCTTCGCCCTGCTGCTGGGCTCGGGCGGGGTGTCGCTGATATCCAGGAGTCTGGGTGCACGCGACGTCGACCGTGCGGAGCGCGCGCTGGGGACGATCACGTCGGTCTCGCTGATCCTGGGGACGATCATGGCATGGGTCATCATAATCTTTGCGGACCCGCTGGTGCGCGCTCTCGGGGCCTCGGAGTCCATCGTGCACGACTCCATCGCCTATGTCCGCATCGTGGGGCTCCCGATCCCCGCCTTCTGCTATTCCATCGTCAGCAACAACGCCGCGAGGGGTGAGGGCAACGCCCGGCTCGCCATGGTCACCATGCTGATATCGGGGCTGATGAACGTATTTCTGGATGCGGTCCTCATCTTCAACCTGGGGATGGGCGTGGAGGGGGCGGCCTGGGCCACCGCCGTCAGCCAAACGCTGGGGGCGGTCTGGCTCGCCTGGTATTACCTCTCCGGAAGAAGCGTGCTGAGGCTGAGGGCGGATTGTCTCCGGCCCCAACCCAGGCTTTTGGCCGAGATCGTCCGGGTGGGGACATCCGCCTTCTTCAACCAGATCGGAATCGCCCTCACGATCGGGTTCCTGAACAACACCTTCGCGCGGTACGGAGGGGATGCGGGGATGGCGGCGTACGGCATCATCCAGCGCACCAACTCCCTGATCGTGATGCCGATCCTCGGGATGAACCAGGGGATGGTGCCCATTGTCGGCTACAACTGGGGGGCCGGGGACCTCAGGCGCGTGTGGCAGGCCCTCAAGCTGTCGGCCCTGACCGCCACGGCTATATGCTGTCTGGGCTCCTGCGCCCTGTTCCTGTTCCCGGACCGGCTCTTCGCGATCTTCTCCGACGACCCGGAGCTGATCGCTCGGGGCGTCACGGGCGCCCGGTTCATCGCGTTCGGCATCGTGTTCGCCGGCTTCCAGATCCTTTTCTCCGGATTTTATCAGGGAATCGGACGGGGGATCCCCTCGCTTTGCTTCTCCGTGCTGCGCCAGTTCGTGTTGATAATCCCGCTGGTCTGGAGCCTGTCGGGCCTCTTCGGGCTGAAGGGCGCGTGGTGCGCCTTCCCCATCACCGATACGGTGGCGTTCCTCCTGGCCTCGCTCTACTTCTGGGTGAACGGACGCCGCCTGCTGGGGCATTGACGGGGGGCCGGCGGGGCAGTCGAGGAAGGGGGCAAATT
>CAJPSE010000148.1 GCA_905373185.1 uncultured Fretibacterium sp. | reverse complement strand
GACGTTCCGGACATCCCAGGCTACGACCTGGAGGGGGTCATCACGAGTGACGACGCCCTCTCCCTGTCCGCCCCGCCCAAGTCCATGGTCGTCTCGGGCGGCGGGATCATCGGCATGGAGTTCGCGGCGGCCTATGCATCCTTCGGGACTCACGTCACCGTCGTCGTCACGTCCCCGGAGATCCTGCGCAACCTGGACACGGACATCGCCCTCATCCTGCGCAAGAACCTGGAGAAGAAGGGCGTGGACTTCCATACGGGGACCAGCATCACGCGGGTAACGCGCTCCGGTGAGGGACTGAAGCTGGAGCTGACCTCCCCCTCCGGGCCCATGGAGCTGGAGGCGGAGAAGCTCCTGGTCGCCAAGGGGCGCAAGCCCTACACGGAGGGGCTGGGGATCGAGGCCCTCGGCATCGAGATGAAGCGCGGCCGCATCGTCACCGACCGCCACATGGAGACCAACGTCAAGGGAGTCTACGCTATCGGCGACTGCGTGAACGACTACATGCTGGCCCACGTCGCCTCCCGCGAGGGGGAGGTGGCCGTCGAGAACATCATGGGACGGCCCGTCGAGATGGACTACACCACGACGCCGGGCGCCATCTACACGTCCCCAGAGATCGCGACCGTGGGACTGATGGAGAAGGAGGCGGCCCAAAAGGGTCTGAAGGTCAAGGTGGGGCGCTTCCCCCTGATGATGAACGGAAAGAGCATGATCACGGGGGACACGAGCGGCGTCATGAAGGTCATAGCGGACGAGGAGACGAAGAAAATCCTGGGGGTCCAGATGGTCGGCGGTCCCGCGACGGACATGATCGCGGAGGGCGCGCTGGCGCTGCACTTCGGGGCCACGCCGGAGGATATCCTGCACACGATCCACGCGCACCCCACCGTCTCGGAGTCCATGCTGGAGGCCGCGGCCAACGTGTTTGGGCAGGGCATCCACACGCCAAAGGCATAACGGCATCCTGGGCCAGAGAGCCTCTGTCGATCCAAGTAGTTCAAACGGCCCCCGGCTTACAGTCGGGGGCCGTTTCCTCAATCGATACGCCAGCGCTCAATGTTTATCCCGGCCAGACTCATCGGCCGGAGGGCTCAATGAAGGCGGGCCGAGTCCCGAGAGTAGACGCTTCGGTTCCGCTCCCGTCTGCGCAGCTCCCTTTGTGAGAGCCACGCGGATTCCAGGGCCCCGGCCAGGGCCCTGCGGTTTCGCTCCCAGGCCTTCTCGGCCTTTTCCTCGAGAAAAACGTCGCGGTCGGCATCTATTCCCACGGGCCGCCGGTGCAGCGTGAAGCGCTCTCCGTCAAAGGAGACCGAAGAACCATCGTCGAACGGGACGTAAACCCTCATCATCCTCTTCCTCCCTCAAAGGGCACGGGGCAGGGAAAGGGCCATCTCCACCGCATTCTCGCCATCCGAATAATAGCGAGCGCGCGTCGCCCCCAGCCGAAAGGACAACCCCTCGTACAGGGCGCGGGCAGGGACGTTGGCCTCCCCGACCCTCAGGATCAGGCGCGTGCGGCCCATGGAGCGGGCGCATTCCGCAACGGCCAGGACCAGCTGCGTCCCAATCCCGCGGCGGCGGTACTCCGGCAGCACCATGAGCCCCATCAGAAGCGCGAAACCCGCCTCGTGTCCCATCACCGCATAGCCCAGAAGCCTCGAACCGGCGCCTCGGGAGAAGGCCCCCAGGTAGGACAGGCCCTCCCCGGCGTTTTCCGAGAGGGGGGAGGCCGCGAGATCCCGGGCGATGACCGCATCCGGCCATGGGTAGAGGGAAAGCCCGTTCGCCTCGACGATCGCGGGGACGTCCTCCGGCCCGCAGAAACGAATCTCCGGCAAAAACATCCGTCGTCCTCAAATCCTCAAAGGCCCCTGTCGATGGTCTGGCTGCGCTCCTGCCCCACGCCGATGAGCTTTACCGGGACCCCCAGCCCCTTCTCGATATACTCCACGTAGCCCTGCGCCTCCCGGGGAAGGGAATCGAAGCTCGTACAGCCCGAGATGTCCCCCTGCCACCCGGGGAGCGTCTCGTATATCGGAACGACCTCGTCCAGGATGTGAGGCGAGGCCGGGAAGCCCTCCAGCCGCCTGCCGTCGTACTCGTAGCCTGTGCAGACCTTGATCTCCGGCATCCCGGACAGGACGTCCAGCTTGGTCAGAGCGATGACGTCCACCCCGTTCAGGGCCATGGAGTATTTGAGCCCCACCATGTCCAGCCACCCACATCGGCGGGGCCGGCCCGTCGTCGCCCCGAACTCCTCACCAGCGTTCCGCAGGTGCTCCCCGGTCTCCCCCGGCTCCTCCGTAGGCATCGGCCCCTCACCCACCCTTGTCGTGTAGGCTTTGACCACAGCGATGACGCGGGTCAGGTCACGCGGGTCGAGCCCCGTCCCCGTGAAGGCGCCGGCCGCGGATGTCGAGGAGCTGGTCACGTAGGGATAGGTCCCATGGTCGATGTCGAGCAGGACAGCTTGAGCCCCCTCCAGCAGGACATGCCGCCCCTCGTCCACCGCCTCCCGGAGCAGACGCACGACGTCGCCGACATAGGGAGCCAGGGCCTTCCCCCATTCGCGCGCGGGCTCGTAGACCTCATCGAAAGGAATGGGCTTCTCGTTGTACAGCCGGGTGAGAAGACGGTTCTTCTCCTCCAGCAGGGGGACCAGCCTCTCCCTCAGGAGGTCCGCATCCAGCAGGTCCTCCACCCTCAGTCCGACCCGTGCGTACTTATCGACGTAGCAGGGCCCGATCCCTCGGCCCGTCGTCCCGATCCTGCGCCCCTTGCCCCTCGCCGCCTCCTGGGCCCTGTCCAGGACCTTGTGGTAGGGCATGACGACATGGGCATGGGGACTGACGACCAGGCGCGCCCGGTCCTGCCCCCTCTCGTAGAGCTCGGCCGTCTCCTTCAGGAACTGCTCGGGGTCGAGGACCAGGCCGTTCCCGATGATGCAGAGCTTCCCCGGATAGAGCATGCCCGAGGGCAGCAGATGAAAGACGACCTTCTGCCCGTTCGCGATAACCGTATGTCCCGCGTTGGCGCCCCCCTGATAGCGGACGAAGACATCCACGTCGGCCCCCATCGTATCGACGACCCTACCCTTTCCCTCGTCGCCCCATTGGGCGCCGATGAGCAGATCGACCTTTTTTTCCTTCAACGCCATGCGCCTCCTAACCGTGCCCGCTGCCAAAGCCCCCGAGGGGGCCTCCCTTCCTTTACTTCTTCCTGGTCGAGGGCCGCTCCTTCACGGCGGCCTTACGGACCTCGGCGATGGCCCTCTGGAGCTGGGCGTCCTTGGACTTGTCCCTCTCGGGATCCCCCTTGACCTCGATGGTCGGCGTGAGCCCGACGTGGTCGATCACCCTTCCGGAGGGCGTATGGTAGCGTGCGATGGTCACGTAGAGGCCTGACCCGTCCGTCAAGGGAAAGAGTGTCTGGACCGACCCCTTGCCGAAGCTCTTCTCCCCGACCAGCGTGGCGCGCCCCCGGTCCAGGAGGGCCCCGGCCACTATTTCCGACGCGCTGGCGCTGCCGCCGTTGATCAGCACGACCACGGGCATGGAGGTCAAAAAGAGCGCGGGGTCCGCCGAATACTTTTCATTGGCCCTCTCCGCCCGGCCCCGGGTCTCGACGACGGGCCCCCCCTTCAGGAACATCCCACAGATCTTCACGGAGACGTCCAGAAGGCCGCCGCCGTTGTTCCGAAGATCGAGGACCAGCCCTCTGGCCCCCTGACGAATCATCTCCTTCAGGGCATCGCGGGCCTCCTCGTCGGTCTTCTGCTTGAACTGGGTCAGCCGGAGATAGCCGATATCGTCCGACAGCATCTCGTAGCGGACGGACTTGATCTTGATGATCTCCCGCATCATCTCGAATTTCAGGAGCTCCTCCTCCCCGTCCCGGCGAATCCAGAGGGTCACCCGGGTATCCGGCCTGCCCCTCATGCGCTGGACAACCCGCTGGGAGTCCCACCCCAGAACGACATCGTCGTCCACCTTGACGATCTGATCCTTGGGCTTCAGCCCCGCGCGCTCCGCCGGCGTGTCCTCCATCGGGCTGATCACCAGGACCCTGCCGTCCCGTTCCCCGATATACATGCCCAGGCCGCCGTAGCGCCCCTCCATCTCGATCTCCTCATCCTTGAGCTGATTGGGCGACACAAAACGGGTGTAGGGGTCCTCCCAGGCCTCCACCATCCCCTTCATCGCCCCGTGCAGCAGCTTGTCCTCGGGAACCGGCTTGGAGGCGGCATCGACCTGATAGGTCTCGATGATCGCCCTCGCCTGACGCATGAGCCAGAGCGAACGGGCGCCGAAGGGGGATATGCGCTCCAGATCGTTCAGGTCCGACGCCCCGGCGCTCCCCATGAATACGTTTCCCGCTGCCACGGCCGCGGCCACGACGCACAGCCACGCTACACCCCACAATACCCTTCCGCGCCTTCTCTCCATCGCTTCCAACTCCATCCTCGACATCTGCAAAGCCATACGTTAAAACTTACGTCCCCGTCCCATTCGCTATCGGCGCTTCCCTAAAGGCGCCTTAGGTAATTCATCGGGTCCTTCGCCGTGCCCCCCTGTCTCACCTCGAAGTGCAGGCTGTACTGGCCGGAGGCACCCGTGTTGCCCACCGCCCCCAGGAACGCGCCCGGCAGACTC
>CAJPSE010000147.1 GCA_905373185.1 uncultured Fretibacterium sp. | reverse complement strand
CCCCTCCTCCTCCTTCGGCAGCTCCTCGGGCCCGATCACGCCCAGGATACCGTCGATCTTCGCCAGCTCGGCCTCCGCCGCGTCGAAGAAGGAGGCCGGCAGGGACGGGTGCTCCTTCAGCCCGGAGTTGATGGCCTTGACCACCTCGAAGAGCACCCCCACCGCCGCCGCCGTGTTGAAGTCGTCGTCCATCGCGGCATGAAAGTCCTCGTCCAGCCTCCTCAGCTCCGCCAGAAAATCGGCCGGGAACGAGCCGGCCCCGGGCTCCTCGCCCATCCGGGTCTTGCGGGCGAAGGCCAGGTCGGCCCGGCAGTTTCTCAGGCGCGTCACGCCCCGTTCGGCCTGCTCCAGGCCCTCGGGCGCGAAGTTGATGGGGGACCGGTAGTGCGCGCCGAGCATGAAGAGGCGGATGGCCAGGGGCGGATACTTCTGACGGGCGGCGCGGGCCGTCATGAAGTTGCCCAGGGACTTGGACATCTTCTCCTTGTCGATGAGCAGAAAACCGTTGTGCAGCCAGAACCGAACGAAGGGCTTCCCGTTCGCGGCCTCGCTCTGCGCTATCTCGTTCTCGTGGTGGGGAAAGGTCAGGTCCACCCCGCCCGAATGGATGTCGATCGTCGTGCCCAGGTACTTCGAGGACATGGCGCTGCACTCGATGTGCCAGCCGGGCCGCCCCTTTCCCCACGGGCTGTCCCAGGCGGGCTCCCCCGGCTTCTGCGCCTTCCAGAGCGCGAAGTCCAGCGGGTCCCTCTTGCGCTCGCCCACCTCCACGCGCGCGCCGGACTCCAGCTCGTCCAGGCCCTGCCTGCAGAGCCTGCCGTAGCCGGGCCAGCTCCGGACGTCGAAGTAGACGTCCCCGTCCGAGGCGTAGGCGTGCCCCCTCTCGATGATCCTCTCGATCGTCCCTATTATCTCCGGCATGTGCTCCGTGGCGAGCGGCGCCACGTCGGCCCGCCGGATCCCCAGGGCATCGGCGTCCTTGTAGTATTCCCCGATGAAGCGCGCGGCGAGGTCGGAGACCTCGATGCCCTCGGAATGGGCGCGCTGGATCATCTTGTCGTCGATGTCCGTGAAGTTCTGGACGAAGGTGACCTCATACCCCAGGTGCTCCAGGTAGCGGCGCAGGACGTCGAAGACGATGAAGGGGCGCGCGTTGCCGATGTGAAAGAAGTCGTAGACCGTCGGGCCGCAGCTGTAGAAGGTGACGCGTCCCGGGGTCAGGGGGACGAACGGCTCCTTTTTGCGCGTCAGGTCGTTGTAAAGCGTCAGGCTCATGGCAATGCACCTCCGGTATTGTAAAGTAAAATCGAGAGCGAATGTCGGCGGCCTGTCGAAAACCGAATCAAAAGGTAAAAGGCGTCGCTTATAATAATTGTACACGTTCCGAGAAATTTTTGGGCCCTTGGGGGCCCGCAGCTGGGAGAGATGCATCGTGTCCGCGTCCGGAAAGCACCAGTTCGCGCTCCTGCACACGCGCCGTTTTCTGCCCCTTTTCCTGACGCAGTTCCTGGGGGCCTTCAACGACAACTTCTTCAAGAGCGCCCTGGCGATGCTGATAACCTTCCGCCTGGCCGACGGCGCCGGGCTCGACTCCCGCATCATGGTGAACGTCGCGGCCGGGGTCTTCATCCTTCCCTTCTTCCTCTTCTCGGCCCCCGCCAGCGACCTGGCCGACCGCTACGACCGCGCGTATCTGATGCGCCTCGTCAAGTTCGCGGAGGTCGTCATCATGGGGATGGCCGCCGTGGGGTTCCAGCTGCAGAACATCTGGCTGCTGCTTGCGGTGCTCTTCCTGATGGGAGCACAATCCACCTTCTTCAGCCCCGCCAAGTTCAGCATCCTGCCGCAGCACCTGGAGGAGGACGAGCTGATCGCGGGGAACGGCCTCATCCAGACCGGGACCTATCTCGCCATCCTGACGGGGACCATCTTCGGCGGGCTCCTCATCCTCACGCCCGGCGGGCTCCTCCGGGTCGGGGCGGGGGTCGTGGCCGTGGCGGCCGCCGGCTGGTGGACCAGCCTCTACATCCCCCCGACGCGGCCCATCGACCCGCACCGGCGGGTATCCGCCGACGTCGTCCGCAGGACCGCCGCGCTGGTCACGGACGTCTACCCTCACCGCAACGTCTTCTGTGCCGTCCTCGGGATATCCTGGTTCTGGCTGGTCGGGGCGACCTTCCTGGCGCAGTTCCCCACCTACGCCCGGCTGGTCCTGGGGGCGGACGAGCAGGTGGCGACACTCTTCCTGGCCGTCTTCTCCATGGGCATCGGGCTGGGCTCGATGGCGTGCAACGCCATTCTGAAGGGCGAGGTCTCGGTGCGGTACGTGCCCGCCGCGGCCGTCGGCATCTCCCTCGCCAGCGCGCTGCTCTGGCTGGTGAGCCATCGGGAGCCCCTGGCCCCGGGGCTCCCGGCCATAGGCGTCGGCGCCTTCCTGGCCGTGCCCGCAAACCTGGCCGTGCTGGCCTGCCTCTTCGCCATCTCCTTCTGTGGGGGGCTCTACATCGTCCCCCTCTACGCGGCCATCCAGTACCTCACGCCGGAGGACCGCATGGCCGGGGTCATCGCCTGCTCCAACGTCACGGACTCCCTGTTCATGGTCGTCTCCGCCGTGGGGTCCGGCCTTCTGTTGACCGCGGGGCTCCAGATCCCCCAGATCTTCCTGGTCATGGCCGTCCTGACCGTCCTGGCGGCGGCCCTGATCCGCAGGGGCGTGCGGCGGTACGGCGGCGGGGAGCGGTAGAGCTCCCGCAGCCCATTCCCCAGAGACGCGGAACGGCCCCCGAAAAGGGGGCCGCCATTTGCTGTCTCACTTATGAAAGGGGAGGTGGCGCGAAGGGCCGGAGGGGTTGTTCTTCATGCTCAACAACACCCCCCCAGCCCGTTAAGCAGGGGACCAGCTCTCTGGGAGCTACCGCTCCCGGATGCTGTGTCCTTCGCTTATGTCGATATGCAGCATAGTTGCTGCATTATCGGCTCGGGGCAGCCCCCATTTCAGGGGGGCAAGAGGCACTAAGCCCTCCTTTAAACGCAAATTGGTATCAAGCCTGCGGGTCCCCCAGCGCCTCGATCTCCTCGAGAGGCAAATCCGTATAGTCCGCAATCTGCTCAGGCGGCAGGCCGCGCATCAGCATCCGCCGCGCGGTATCGGCCTTGCCTTTGGCTATTCCTCTGGCCTCTCCTTTGACTATTCCTCTGGCCTCTCCTTTGGCTATTCCTCTGGCCTCAACCTTATCCAAAACACTCAGCATGGTGACGGCCTCCCCCTTCCTGAATTGATTCTGTGCCTCCTCAAAACGGTAATCCCGAGTCAGCGCGGAAAGAAGCTTCAAGACCGCATCCACGTACTCGATGGTCTGGCGGGAGGGGATGTAGTCCCGGTTCCGCCTCATCTGTACAAAGTAGTCCGCAACAATCCTGAAGTCGCTCGTAAAGCGCTTCACCCGCTCGTCCGTCATGTAGGCTATCTCGAAGACGTTGAGCCGGTAGTCGTTCACAAACGGCCTCAACGCCTCGGGCACCGAAACCCTCTCGTACAACGATCGGGGCTCCGTCCAGGGGCTCTCCCCAAAATAGAGCACCAACGTCACCACTGGGTAAAGGCCACCCTTCGCCGACAGCTGATTGCGATAATCAGCCCCGTCATAGCCCAAGACCCGAAGCGGCATGTCCCTGTCGGCCTCGGTCTGGTTCTCAAAGCCAATCAGGGAGATCACGGTCCCCTCGGACACCCACAGTTTGGAGACGTCGCGTTCCTGCTCGTGGAGCTTGCCGTCGGTCTTGTACAGGGTGCGGGCCCTCGCATCGCGGAGGTCGTCGGGGTGCACACGCCTCTGGCCGTCGAAGAGGAGGACATTCACGATGTCGGCAAAGACATCGTTATAGGCCTCCAGGTGTTTCTCCGTGATGTCTCGATCCGGCATACCGCACCTCCATTGTTCCGCTTTGGCCTTGTTGCCCTCATTATATCAAAATCAACGATCGGCCCCCATCAGGGGGCCGATCGTTTGTCGAGGAAAGAACTCAGTCCCTCCGAGGCCCCGACGAGAGCCAGCATAATTCCGCTGACACCCGCGTCGCCCCTAAAGGGACTAGCTGCGGTTGTACGAGGTTATACTTTTCTCCTCAGCAGGAACGCTCCAACGAGAGCCAAGGCCAATCCGCTGAAACCCGCGTCGCCTGCCTGCGTCGATGGCGCGGCAACGGTGCCGCGCTATCGACGTAAGCGGACCGAAGGTTTACGGCTTGCCGTACCGACACGCCCCGCGAGGCTAACGCCTCACGGAAGGCGGTCGTCTGCTAAGCAGGCGGCCACCTTCCACGGGGCTGTGAAGCCCCGTGGGGCGTGCCGATCGCTTACATCAAGGCAAAACCCCGTGACTTCGCCTCGATGCAATGAGGCGACGATGCTTTTTTCTACCCGTCTGTCTACTTGCGTCGACGTTATGCCTTTTTCCTCAAGAGCAACGCCCCGACGAGAGCCAACATAATTCCACCGACACCCGCGTCGCCTGCCTGCGTCGATGGCGCGGCAACGGTGCCGCGCTATCGACATAAGCGGACCGAAGGTTTACGGCTTGCCGTACCGACACGCCCCGCGAGGCTAACGCCTCGCGGAAGGCGGTCGTCTGCTGCGCCGAACAGCAACAACTGTGTTGCCGTTCGGCATAAGCGAC
>CAJPSE010000146.1 GCA_905373185.1 uncultured Fretibacterium sp. | reverse complement strand
GAGCGTCATCTCGGACTCCGGGCTCAGGAGCTCCATGTGGGCCTGCCAGTAGGCATTGAGGGTCCCGACATCGCGCCAGTAGGGCTTGTCCGTCCGCCACTGATGCATCCGCTCGGCCTCCACGGCCGAGTGGGGCAGGACGTTGGTGGAGAAGTCGTAGGCATAGACGCGTGCCTTCCGGGCGACGAGGTTGGGGATGATGTCCCGCCCGAAATCGTGGCTCGTCGGCTGCTGGGAGTCGTCGATGAGCGCCTCCTCCAGGACGCTGCGCTCGAAGATGTAGTTCCCCATCGAGACGTAGCTGAATCCGGGCTTGTCCGGGATCTCGGGCGGGATGGCCGGCTTCTCCATGAACTCGACGATGCGTCCCGCCGCGTCGGTCTTGATGCAGCCGAACTGGCTGGCTTCGGAAACGGGGACGACGTTCGCCGCCAAGGTCACGTCGGCCTCCCGCTCGGCGTGCCAGCGCAGCATCTGGTCCACGTCCATCTTGTAGATGTGGTCGGCCGCGAAGATGCAGACCCGGTCCGCCCGGAACAGGGAGACGAGGTGCATGTTCTGGAAGACGGCATCGGCCGTGCCCTGGAACCAGTGCTCGCCGCGCCACATCTGCGCCGGGACCAGCGTGACGAAGAAATCCCGTCCGCGAAGGGCGCCGCCGAACTGCCAGCCCCGTTCGATGTGCTCGTTCAGGGACTGGCTCTTGAACTGAACCAGGACGTAGACGGCGAAGATCCCGCTGTTGATCAGGTTCGACAGGGCAAAGTCGATGATGCGGTACTTGGCGGCGAAATAGACGGCGGGCTTGGCCCGGTACCGCGTCAGCGGCATAAGCCGCTCCCCCTTCCCCCCTGCAAGAACGACCCCCAGCACTCTTCCGTACTTTCCTCCGTTCATTATCGACATCCCCTTTCGTAGGGAAACACTCCCTGCTGCCACGTGCTGCGTCATGAAAATTATCGCATGAAAACTATTGCATGAGAACTATTGCATGAGAACTGTCGAGCGAAACGGCGCCCCAACCTGCAGACCTCCGACGGGAAGCCGGGGAAAAAGCCTGGAAAGGAGACCCGAGAAGAAAGGCCCAAGGGAGGAACGGCGAGGTGGGCTAAAGCGTTCGGTAAAGGTCCCTGTAGAGCAGCGCGGAGCGGTCCCAGGAGAAATCTCCGGCCATTGCCCGCGCACGGAGCGCATTCCAGTGCCCGGCGTCGCCGAAGCGCGCGACCGCCCTCCTCAGGGCCCAGAGCATGCCGGCGGCGTCACAGGTCTGGAAGGTGAAGCCGTTCCCGCCTCCGGGGGCATCGGCGTCCGTCACCGTGTCCCTCAGGCCCCCGACCTCGCGCACGAGGGGGATGGTCCCGTACCTCATGGCGATCATCTGGGACAGGCCGCAGGGCTCGAACACCGAGGGCATCAGGAAGATGTCGCCGCCCGCGTAGAGGAGGTGGGACAGCGGTTCGTCGTAGCCCTGGAAGAACCGCAGCGTGTCCGGGAAGCGCTCGCTCGCCTGGCTGAGGGCGTTCTCGATCCAGCCGTGCCCGCTGCCCAGGAAGACGAACTTCGCACCGAGCTCGGGGAGCGCGTCGAGTGCGGAGAGGATGAGGGAGAACCCCTTCTGCTCCACGAGCCGGGAGACACAGACCACCAACGGCTCCCTGGATCGGGGGTCGAACCCCGCCCTCCGCAGCAGTTCCTCCCGGGCCCGCACCTTGCCCCGGAGGTTCTTGGCCGAGAACCGCTCCGGGATGTGGGGGTCCGTCTCCGGGTTCCAATAGCGGGTGTCGATGCCGTTGAGGATCCCGGACAGCTTGCGGCGCTGTTTGTAGATGACGCCGGACAGCTCGCGCGTGGACTCGTAGGTCTGTATCTCCTGGGCATAGCGCGGCGAGACCGTCGTCACGGCGTCGGCGGCGACGATGGCCCCCTTCAGGAGGTTGACCTGGCCGTAGAACTCCATGGCCTCCATGTTGAAGCTCCAGGGCTCGAGCCCCGATGCCTCCATGAAGGGCTCCCGCTCAAGGACCCCCTGGTAGGCGACATTGTGGAGCGTGACGACGCACTTGCCCCCGACGGTCCGGTAATGACGGTGCCAGGCCAGGGCGCAGGGGAGGAAGGCGCTGGTCCAATCGTGGCAGTGGTAGAGGTCGGGGGTCCACTTAAGTACCCTAAAGAGCTCCAGGGCCTGCAGGCAGAATATGGCGAAGGGGGAGGCGGTGCGGAAGTCGAGGTGCCAGGGATACATGTCCCCCCCATAGTCCTCCGACCTCAGAAAGTAGACGGGCACGTCCGCCACCTCGGTCTTGACGACCTCCGCGTCCCGGACCCGCCAGTCGTAGGCGGCGCAGACCCGTTCCGGGAGCACTGTCATCTTCAGGCCAGAGGCCGAGACCCTGTCCAGCACCCCCGGCCAGGCGGGGGTCACGACGCGGACATCGACACCGGCGCGGCGCAGTGCATGAGGGAGCGAGCCGGCAACATCACCCAGGCCGCCCACCTTGGAGAAGGGCGCGTACTCCGTCGTGACGAAAAGGACCCTGGTCCTGCCGCCGGTCCCGCTCATGGCCTCACATCCCTCTGAAATCGATGGAGTAGGCCTTGGAGGCGTACTCGCGGACTACCCGATGCGTGTTGAAGAAGCTGGCGTTCAGGGCTATCGTGTGGCGCATCATGTCCAGCCATTTGTCGCGGTTCTCGTAGTAGGTGGGGATGATCTTCTTCTCGAGCTTCTCGTAGAGGTCGATGGCGTCGAGCGACTCGTCGTAGTGGTCGGAGAGGTCCCCCCCGTTCGGCTCGGGGCCGATGGACCAGCCCGTCACGTCCTCGATCCAGCCCTCGATCCACCACCCGTCGAGCACGGAGAAGTTCATGATCCCGTTCAGGGCGCACTTCATGCCGCTGGTCCCGCTGGCCTCGCGGGGGCGCATCGGGGTGTTGAGCCACAGGTCGACGCCCTGGGTTATCAGGGAGGCTATCTCCATGTTGTAGTTGTCGATGAAGACGATGGGGATGGACTCCTCCAGATCCCGGGCCGCCTTGCGGATCTTCTGGAGCAGGGCCTTGCCGCCGTTGTCGCTGGGATGGGACTTCCCCGCGAAGATGAACTGCACTTTACGGTTCCCCGCCACCTCCATGAACCGCTCGAGGTCGGAGAGGAGCAGGTCGGCCCTCTTGTAGGTCGCGGCGCGTCTCGCGAATCCCAGGGTGAGCACCTCGGGGTCCAGCTGTCTCCCGGTCGTCTCTAGGACCCGGGCGAACAGGCGCAGCTTGGAGGCCTGATGCGCGGACCAGAGGTCCTGCTTGGGGATGGTCAGGGCCTGGACCAAGCGGCCGGGGTCCTCCTCCCACCCGGGGATGTGCCGGTTGTAGAGCTTCCTCATCCCGGAGCTCACCCAGGTGGTGGGGTGGACGCCGTTCGTGACCCAGTCCACCGTCTCCATCCGGAACATGGCGTTGCTCACCTCGGCGTGCTTCTTGGCGACGCCGTTCACGTAGCGGCTGTACTTCAGCCCCAGCTCCGTCATGGAGACCCCGGGGACGTCGGGCATCATGCGCTTGATCGTGCTCAGGGCGTCCGTGGGGAAGGCCCTTTCGATCAGTCCGAACTCGAAGTAGTCGTGTCCCGCCGGGACGGGCGTGTGGGTCGTGAACACGACCTGTTCGCGGATCTTGTCGGGGTCGTAGTAGCCCTGCTCGCGCATGAGCTCGAGGGTCAGGAATCCGGCGTGTCCCTCGTTGAGGTGGAAGGTCTCGATGTTCATGTAGCCCAGGTCGCGCAGCATCCGCAGCCCTCCGACCCCCAGGATAAACTCCTGGCAGAGGCGGTAGTTGTTGTCCCCGCCGTAGAGGTACCAGCAGAGCTTGCGGTCGTCGGGGTGGTTGGGCTCGAAGTCCGTGTCCAGGAAGTAGACGGGCAGGGGGTATCCGGTGGACCCGATGATCTCGTAGACCCAGACCCCCACCTGGATTTCCCGTCCCTGGAGAGTCAGCAGGATGCGGTTGGGCAGGAGCGTCAGCTCGTGGGAGGGGTTCCATTGGACGGGCTTCTCCTTCTGCCAGTCGTCGGCGTTGAACTCCTGGACGAAGTAGCCCTTTCGGTAGAGCAGGGTGACCCCCGCCATGGGCACGCCGAGGTCGGCGGCGCTCTTCAGGATGTCGCCGGCCAGGACTCCCAGCCCTCCCGAGTAGGTGGGGATGGACTCCTTGAGCCCGACCTCCATGGAGAAGTAGGCCAGCGGCCTGAAGGCCGGGTCGTTCTCCATGAGGCTCCTGAGGGAATAGCCGAGATCGCTGCGGTGCAGTCGCTGTATCATCATGATAGTGGGTGACGCTCCTTTCCGGTTGCGGCCCGTCGAGCCTACTCGAATTATCTCACAAATTTGCCCTTTGGGGGGCGGAAGAGGCTCGATTAGGAGGCCCGATCGCGTCATGCCCTGCCGTAGAGCTCCGTGAGCTCCCGCAGGTGTGAGGCCAGCCGCTTGTCGGCCTGACCGGGCATCATGCGCCAGGTCCAGTTACCGCTGGGCGTGGCGGGGATGTTGGTCCGGTAGGAGGACCCCAGTTCCAGATGGTCCTGCATCGGCACGACGGCGGTCTCCGCGACGGAGCTCATGGCCATGCGCACCATCTCCCCCACCACGGTGCTGCGGTTCACCTCGTGCCCGAGGTAACGGGAGAGGTTGGCGAGCTCCTCGGGGGAGGCGTCCTCCTCGAACCAGCCCAATGACGTGTTGTTGTCGTGGGTCC
>CAJPSE010000145.1 GCA_905373185.1 uncultured Fretibacterium sp. | reverse complement strand
TTGACCTATGCTAACCCTAACACTCCCACTGGTCCTCTAGACGGGGACCACTATATTCATCATGTGGCCGCCCCACATCCTCCCGTCCTCGTCGGCGATGGAGAGGTGCAGGTGATGCTTTTCCGCGTCGAGCGTCCCGCTGAAGCAGATCACCTCGTACTTTCCCTTCATGAGCGTTCCCTCGCTGCGATCGGCAAAACGGATGTTGGCCTCGGAGAGACTGCCCACCGCCGACACGATGGCGGCGGCCTGGATCCCCTTCTTCTCGACGAAGGCACGCAGCTCCTTGACGACGTCGGCGCCCGGCAGGAGGCGGATCGTGTAGAAGCGGGCGTTCGACGCCACGGCGTCCGAGATGTCCGCCTTCACCGCCACGTCGGGGCTGTCCGCGAAGCACACCCCCGCCATCACCAGGCACAGCACAAAACCGAACAGAAATTTTTTCATCTCACCCATCTTCCTTTCTTCTTCAACACTCGATACTCGCTTGCCGCAGAACTCTCCGGACCTCTTAGCCCCCCAAAAAAGGGCAGCGTTCAGGCCGTCTCCGCCCCCAGCAATTCCCGGACCTCCCGGCAGAGCCGGACGAAACCGTCGTCGGACCGCACCCTGGGCCGGGGGAGCGGCACGGGGATATCCGCGCGGATACGGCCCGGCGAACTGCCCATCACCAGGAGGCGGTCCGCCAGCGTGACGGCCTCCTCCACATCATGGGTCACGAACAGGGACGTTCCCCTCGTGTCCCGCATCAGGGACAGGAACAGCCCCTGCATCTCCCCGCGGGTCAGCGCATCCAGCGCGCCGAAGGGCTCGTCCATCAAAAGAACCTTCGGCCTGAGGATCAGTACGCGGGCCAGCGCCACCCGCTGCTTCATCCCCCCGGAGATCTCCCGGGGAAGGCTGCCGCCGAAGGGCTCCAATCCCACCTTCTCCAGGCAGCGGCGCACCTCCGCGTCACGGACCTTCCGAGGCATCGTCCGCATCACGCCGAAGGCGACGTTCTCCCGGACGGTCAGCCACGGAAAGAGGGCGTCCTCCTGGAACACCACGCACCGATCCGGACCCGGCCCCGCGATTTGCCCCCCTCCAACCTCCACGCTCCCGGAGTCGGGCGAAAGGAACCCGGCGACGAGGCGCAGCAGCGTGCTCTTACCGCAGCCGCTCTTGCCGAGCAGGCACACCAGCTCCCCCTCGGCGACGTCGAGGTCCACCTCGGCCAGAACCTCCAGGGAGCCTCCTCCGTTTCGGAAGGTCTTCGAGAGGTTCCTCAGGGAAAGGGCCGGGCGCCCGCTCATGTCAGCCTCCGGGCCGAACGGAAGCACGCCCGCATCGAGGCCGTCAGCAGCAGGTCGCTCAGCCGTCCCATCACGGCGATTACGACGATCCCCACGATGATGATGTCCACCCGGCCCAACATTCTGGCGTCCATGATGACCGCTCCCAGTCCGTTGGGGACCCCGGTGAGCTCCCCGAGGACCAGATAGGCCCAGGAGGTCCCCAGCCCCAGCCTCAGCCCGGCCAGGATCTGAGGCATGGCCGCCGGCATCAGGATCGTCCAGACACTCCGCAGGGGCCCGACGCCCATCATCGCCCCGGCCTGGCTCAGGATGGGATCGACACAGCGCACCCCACTCGCCGTGTTGAGGTATATGGGAAAGAACGCCGCCAGGGCGATCAGGAACACCGTCGTCCCCAGCCCGATGCCGAACCACGCCATGGCCAGGGGCAGCCAGCTTATCCCCGGAACCGCACGGACCCCATCGATGGTCGTGCCCAGAAGGCTTTGTACCGTCGGGCTGCGCCCCGAGAGGACCCCCAGGGGCACGCCCAGGAGCACGGCGGCGGCGAACCCCATGGAGACCCTCGCCAGGCTCGCCGCGGCGTCGATGGAGAAGCGTCCCGCGTAGGGGGCGCTCCCTGCCTGCCCGAAGAGATAAAGGGAGAAGGAGCCGGCAATCCGTCCCGGATCCGGGAGGAGATACCCCGGCATCCAGCCCGTTGCGCCGACAAGGCCCCACGCCGCCAACAACACGGCCGGCAGCAGCCAGGGCAGCAGGCGGAGGACGACGGGGCCCGAGCCCTCCCTCAAAGCCCCAGCTCCTCCTTCACCTTTTTGACGAAGCTCAGGTCGAAGAGCGCGTCGTAGTCCGGCTGACGGTCGATCACCTTCAGGGCCTCCATCCGCGCCCCAAGGGCCTTGGCCCTCTCCACGAAGTTCTCGTCGATGAGCCAGGCCAGTTCGATGTTCTCCGCCGCAAGGTCCAAAATCGCACGCTCCGTGCCGAACGATACCGCCTTGTCCAGCCAGGCGTCGGGGTTCTTCTGCAAAAACAGCGTGGCCTTGACATGGGCGCGCACCAACTCCAGCACCCGATCGGGGTGCTTCTCGACGTTCTCCCGCGTCGTCAGCATCCCCGCGTTGATGGTCCCTACGCTGTCCTCGTAATAGGGGTAGGCGAGAATACGGCCGTACCCCTCGCGAACCGCCAGGGTGGGGAACGGCTCCCCGGAGAGGAAGGCATCGATCGACCCGCGGGACAGGGCCGTGCCCATGTCGAAGAAGTCCACGCGCATCAGCTCGACGTCCGTATCCGGGGAGAGCCCGCTGCGCGTCAGCGCCTCCCGGAGCAGGATCTCGTGCATCGTCCCCGGCACATAGCCGATCCGCCTGCCCTTCAGGTCGGCAACGCTCTTCACCGATCCGTCCTTGGCGACGACGAGGGCCGAGCACTTGTTGCACAGCGCGGCCACGAGCACCACCGGCTGTCCCTGAGACGCGGAGTGGATGGCGTGGGCCAGGGTCGTGCCGCACATCTCCAGGCTCCCCGCCAGAAGCGCGGTCTTCTGGTCCGCCGGGTTGCTGAAGGACAGGACCTCGGCCCCGCCCTCAAGGTAATCTGGGTAGAAGAACGGGGCGATGGTCTGCGCCGTCTTCCACGTCCCCACCCGGAACCCCTTGGCCGCGTGGGCGGGGACGGACCATGCCGTCAGGGCCAAAACAACTGCTAAAGACCACAGAAAATTCTTCAACGAAAACTTCCTCCTTGCAAACAAAACGTCTCGGGGCCTTGCCCCGAACCCCACCCAGGGAACAAGTCCCCTGGGGACCCCGGAATCAAAAAAAGCGCGATGGCTTCCACAGCATCAACCCCAACATCAGGGGAAGCAGTTCGACGGCAGGTCCGGGTTCCAGCCCATCTCCCGCTGCATGGCCCTGCAACGCTCCACGCTGCTGCCCCTCCCCTTGCCCGTGTCCGCCTCCCCGTCCCTGGGGCTCGACCCCACCTCCGGGAAAAAGAGGTTCGCCCCGGCCGCAAGGGAAATGGCATTGGGTTCGTGCGTGCAGTGCGCCCTGGACACCGTCCCCATCACCAGCCGAGAGACCGCCACCATGCGTGCCATCTCCCGTTCGGTGATCATCCCGTAGCGCTCCATCGGGGACCCCGGAAAATTGATGCGCCGCATCACGCCGCTGAAGGTCGCGCCGTATTCCCGAGCCAGAAGCATCAGGTCCGCGATCTCCTCCGCGGAATGCTCTGGCCCGACGGGCTCGACGCAGTTCATCCACTTCAGCCCCACGTCCCTCAGCACCCGGATGGTCTCCACACGGCGCTTGGGATCGAGGGGCGTGACACGCCCTTCGCCGAGCCGGACGGCGTGGTAGGCTCCAACGAACCCGGCCTCCAGCAGGGCTTCACCCTCGGCGTGGTCGATGTCCCGGGTATTCGCGACCAGGGGGACCGATACGTTCCGTTTCAGGAGGCGGCCGATCTCCAGCAGGCGCTCGAAGGAAAAATCCCCCGTGGTCATGACGTTCAGCGCATCGGCCCCAAGCGACTCCCCGTACCGGGCCCATTCCAGCACCTGTTCGTCGGGAAACTCCACGGCCTCCTTGAATATCCCGGCCCGCTTCGTCAGGGAACAGAACAGGCAGTTCAGGGGACAGGGCGCCGCGTTCACCCCGATGTGGAAGTGATTCTCCGCCTTGTCCCCGAACCGGGAATGCGAGAGCTCCTCCGCCGTCTGCATGAGGGCGGCGACCTCCCGGGACCGCAGGGGAAGGGACAGGAGCTCGACCGCCTGGCCGTGCTCCAGCCCCTCGCCACCGGCCCCCCGACGCAGGATGTCGGCAATTCTGGGCGCGATTCTCCAGCTCATGAGGGACCGGCGTCACCTGGCGGCAGGTGCAAAAAACGACTCCGGGCTCCGCTCCGGGGCATCGTCGGGCAGGCCCTCCGGCCTGCGCGGGCTGTCCGGAATCTTTGCAGAATCGTCAATTTAAGGACCTGCAGGACAAAGGCAAGCGCCGTTACCCCCAGGAGGACGGGCCAGGCCGGAAGCGCTTCCAGAGAGGGGAGCCGGAGCTCCACGACGAAGGCCAGGGCAAGCGCAGCACCAACGACAGGGGTTGCCACGCCCCCCCAGCCCCTCTTGAGGAACGCCCTGGCCCCGATGAGGAAGAGAAAAAACGCCCCTCCCAGGGCGACGGCCGTCAAAGCCGTCGTGACGGCGTCCGTCAGGTACAATTTCTCGACCGTCCGCTTCATGAAACTGAGGTGGTGATTGACCCCAGCCCTTCTGAAGGACAGGCGGTGCAGCCAGAATCCGCCTGCAAACAAGGCAAGCTGGGCCAGGGTCAGGAGGTGCGCCGAAAGCCTCAGCCCCTTGCGGAGAAGGGCCCGTCTCATTTCGAGGCCGGGTCCCCCGTGACGAAGGGCCTGCCCTCGTCGCTCCAGGCAATCCAGCCATCGCTGT
>CAJPSE010000144.1 GCA_905373185.1 uncultured Fretibacterium sp. | reverse complement strand
AGCCGGACCAGTACATCCGCCTGACGCGAAACCCGAACTACCGGGCGCTGGATGCCGAGCCGAGCGGTTTTGCGGGGCGCAGGGAGGCCCTGGTCGAGGAGGTCCGCTATTACTTCGTCCCGGACGCCGCAACGCGCCTGGCCGGCCTGTTGTCCGGCGAGTACGACGTTGCGGACGAGGTTCCCGCGGAGAACTACAAGGAGCTGAAGGGCGCCCGCAACGTCGTCGTTCACACGGGCCTGGGCGGAACGCTGACCCTGTTCTTCAACGTCCGCGATGGCGTCCTCGCCGATCCGAAGATGCGAAAGGCCGTCAATGCCGCGCTCAACATGGACGACATCATGCTGGCCAGCTTTGCCGACAAGGACCTGTACGCCCTGGACCCCGGCTACATGAATCCGGAGGGTATCTGGGCGAGCGAGGCGGGGAAGGATCGGTACAACCGAAACTCCCCCGATGAGGCCAGGGCTCTTCTGAAGGAGGCCGGTTACGGAGGCGGGGAGGTCCATCTTCTGACCACGCCGGACTACGACGAGATGTACAAGGCCACGCTGGTGGTGCAGGAGCAGCTTCGCCAGGTGGGGATCGATGCGAAGGTCGACGCTTACGACTTCCCCACCTTCATGGAAAAAAAGAAGGACTTCAAGAACTGGGACCTCTTCATCACCAGTAACGCCTACCAGCTTACCCCGCAGCAGCTTCTGGTGCTGAATCCCGAGTGGGCCGGAGCGAACGACCCCAGGCTGAAGGAGGGCGTCGAAAAAATTCGGGCCGCCGGGAACCACGACGATGCGAAAAAGGCCTGGGACGAGCTCCAGGGGTTCCTCTACGATTATCTCTCCTCCATCGCCCTGGGGCAGTACAAGGAGATCGCGGCCGTGTCCGAAAAGGTCGAGGGGTTCGTCTTCTGGCAGGCTCCAATCCTCTGGAACACGAAGGTCAGGAAATAAGCCGCCCCTGTTTCTCCGGGGCATGGGGGACAAGGGGGTGGAGAGGGCGCGATGCGCTATGTCGCTAAAAGATTGCTGTCGTTGATTCCGGTGCTGCTCGTCGTCTCCATCCTCGTGTTCTCGCTCATGCACCTGGCGCCCGGGGACCCGGCCTCCGCCATTCTGGGCATGGATGCCACGGCGGCGGATCTGGAACGTCTGAAGGAAGAGCTCGGTTTGAACCTTCCTCTCTACGAGCAGTACGTCCGCTGGGTTGTCGGCGTGCTGCACGGAGACCTCGGCAGGTCCTATTTCATGGAGGAGAGCGTGGGGCAGGCCATCGCCGGCCACTTCAGGCCTACGCTGTCCCTTGCCCTCTTCGCCGAGCTCATCGCTCTGGTCCTGGCCCTGCCCGCCGGCATCTATGCTGCCTGCCGGCGAGGGCGTCCCGCCGACCGCATCGTGATGCTGCTGTCCCTCCTCGCCCTCGCGGTGCCCAGCTTCATTCTGGGGCTGCTTCTCATCCTTCTGCTGGGCGTGCTCCTCGCCCTGTTCCCGATCGGGGGCTATGCCCCTCTCGAGGAGGGGTTGCTCCCGCACCTGCGTTACCTCGTCCTGCCCGCTCTGGCGCTGGGAAGCACGCAGGCCGCCCTGATCGCGAGGATGACCCGGGCCGCCATGGCCGAGGTCCTCGACCAGAACTTCATCAGGACCCTGGTCGCGAAGGGAATGAGGGGACGGGTCGTGGTGGGCGTCCACGCGCTGCGCAACGCGCTGTTCCCCATCCTCACGGCGGTCGGGCAGTCCATGGCGTCGCTCCTCTCGGGGGCCATCGTCGTCGAGACGGTCTTCAACATACCCGGCCTGGGGCAGCTGCTCATCAACTCCATAGCGAGGCGGGACTTTGCGATGATCCAGGGCATCGTGCTCGTCGTGACGATCATCTGTGTTCTCGTCAACCTCCTGGTCGATCTCCTCTACGGGGTCGCGGACCCACGCGTCAGATTGGACACGCCATGAGCGCGCGGGGCATTGCGGACAATGACGGGGGGCGCCGGCCTCTTGCCGCGGTACCCTTTCTCCTGGCCCGCCTGTGGGACAACAAGGCCATCGCTTTGGGTGCGTTCCTCCTGTTTCTGCTGGCCTTCTCGGCCCTTGCCGCGCCCTTGTTCGTGAGGCACGACCCCCTGCAGATGAAGGTCGTGGAGCGCCTGCGGCCTCCCAGCTCCGTGCACTGGATGGGGACGGACGAATACGGACGAGACCTGTTCTCCCGCATCGTCTACGGAGGACGGGTCTCGATGGGGGTGGGGGGCGCCGTAACCCTTCTGTCCGTCGCCCTCGGCCTTGTCCTGGGACTCTATGCCGGCTACTACAGATTTCTCGACGCCCTCCTGATGCGTTTTTGCGACGGGCTCATGGCCATCCCCGGGATCCTGCTCGCTATAGCCCTCATGGCCACGTTCGGACCGTCGGCGAGAAATGTCGTCATCGCCCTGACGCTGGTCTACGCCCCTGGCGTCGCGCGTATCGTCCGTTCCTCGGTCTTGAAGGTCCGAGAGCAGAACTTCATCGACGCCATACGCCTCCAGGGCGCCGGTCCCGGCCGCATCCTCTGGCTTCACGTCGCCCCCAACGTCCTGTCGCCCCTCGTCGTCCAGGCCAGCTACATCTTTGCGGACGCGATCATCTCCGAGGCGGGGCTCAGCTTCCTCGGGGCAGGAATCCCCGCGCCGGCTCCCAGCTGGGGCAACATCATCCAGGCGGGCAAGCTGCTGGTGTTCAAGGCCTGGTGGGTGACGGTCCTTCCAGGAATGACGATTGTCCTCGCGGTCCTCGGCCTGAATCTGATAGGCGATGGATTGCGGGACTGGCTGGACCCCCATCGAAGGATGCCGATGGGACGAAAGAGAGCGCGGCGGCCCTCGAGGGCTTCGCTCTCGTGCGGAGATGCGCCTCCCGGGGGGCCGTGCGAGCTGCTCCAGGTCGACGGCCTGAGGACCCGTTTCGCCACGGAGGCGGGGGAACTGACGGCCCTGGACGGACTCACCCTCTCCGTGCGCGAGGGGGAGATCCTGGGGCTGGTCGGAGAGTCGGGATGCGGAAAGAGCGTGGCGGCCCAATCCATCCTGCGCCTTTACGACGAAAAATTCCAGGTCTCCTACGAGGGGGCCATTCGATTCGAGGGGCGGGACCTGCTCTCCGTGCCCTTGAGGCGCGTGCCGGAGATCCGGGGCGGAAGAATAGCCATGATCTTCCAGGACCCGCTGAGCGCCTTGGACCCGGTGTTCACGGTCGGGAGCCAGATCGTCGAGACGATACGGAGGCACGACAGGGTCTCGGGCCGTGAGGCCGCCCTCCGGGCGGAGGAGCTGCTGGCCCTGACCGGCATCCCCTCCCCGGGGGAACGGATGAAAAGTTATCCGCACGAACTGTCGGGGGGGATGCAGCAGCGTGTCATGATCGCCATGGCCCTCTCGTGCCGTCCGAAACTTCTGATCGCCGACGAGCCGACGACCGCCCTCGACGTGACCGTTCAGGCGCAGATCCTGGACCTGATCCGCGAGCTCAGGGAAAGGACCGGCATGGCCCTGCTCTTCATCACCCACGATCTGGGAGTGGTCAGCGAGCTGTGCGACCGGGTGGCGGTCATGTACCTGGGGCGCGTCGTGGAGGAGGCGGAGGCGGACGAGCTCTTCGCCCGTCCCCTGCATCCCTATACCCGGGGGCTTCTCGCTTCGATCCCTCCCCTGGAGGGGCGGCGTCCCCTGCGCGCCATCCCGGGCACGGTTCCGCCCCTGTCGAGGCTCCCAGCCGGATGTGCTTTCGCCGAGCGCTGCGACAGGCGTTTGGAGCGTTGTCTGAGGGAGCTCCCGGAGCTGGAGGGCTGCGGAGTGCAGCACCGCGTGCGCTGCTGGAATCCCGGCGGCGTGAGCGAATGACACATGAAGAGGATGCATGAAAAGAGGATGCATGAAAACGAGGGAGGCGAAGGAGATATGAATCACGGCGCGGCGGAACCGATTTTGCGGCTTCACCGTATCCGCAAGGAGTTCGTGCCCTCCGGCGGATCGGCATTTTTGTTCCCGTCCCGCAGACGCCGCGGCATACTGGCTGTGGATGACCTTTCCCTCCAGGTCGCCGAGCGCGAGACATACGGGCTCGTCGGAGAGTCCGGTTCCGGAAAGAGCACGACGGGGCGCATAGCGGTCGGGCTCCTCGGTCCGGATTCCGGCGAGGTCCTGTTCCGCGCCTCCCCATCGGGCGACCTCTCGCGGCTGGAGGGGGTCGGCAGGGGACTGCAGATGGTCTTTCAGGACCCCTATTCGTCCCTGGACCCCAGGCAGCGGATCGGCGGGGCCCTTGAAGAACCTCTGGTCGTCAATACGGACCTGGGTGGCGCCGAACGGAGGAGGGCCGTTTTGGACATGCTGAAACGGGTTGGGTTGTCGGAGGGGGACGCCCTCAAGTACCCGCACGAGTTCTCGGGAGGGCAGCGCCAGCGCGTTGGGCTCGCTCGGGCCCTGATCCTCAGGCCCCGGCTCGTCGTCTGCGACGAGCCGGTCTCCGCCCTCGACGTCTCGATCCAGGCCCAGATTCTGATGCTGCTGAAAAAGTTCCAAGAGGACCTGTCCCTGAGCTTCCTTTTCATCTCCCATGACCTCCGCGTGGTGCGGTACGTTTCGCATCGGATCGGCGTGATGTACATGGGGCGTATCGTTGAGGAGGCGGAGACGGACACCCTGTTCGGGGAACCCCGCCACCCCTACACGCAGGTTCTGCTCTCCGCCCTCCCCGGAGTGCATCCGCCCGGAGAACGAAGGAGGGCGGGACGGCGGG
>CAJPSE010000143.1 GCA_905373185.1 uncultured Fretibacterium sp. | reverse complement strand
GCCCCCCTTGCAGGGGGGCCTTTCTTGCCCTTTAGACGCAAATTGGTATAAAAATGTGCTAAAAATGTCATAACGGGTGCCTTTTATAAGCCATCCACTCCTTCCAGCGAGGAGCCCGTTTATGTAGGGCGATTGACCGCCTGCCACAATAACATTATAATGTGCATAAAAGGTATGTATAAATTGGAGGTGTGAGATGGTCTACGGGTACATGCGTATCTCTACGGGCGACCGGACGGTCGATGTGCAGCGGGACGCGCTGGTGAGCGCCGGTATTCCGGAGGAGAACATCTACAGCGACACGATAACGGGTTCTACCCGCATATCGCGGCGTCCGGAGTTTGAGAAGCTGCGGGAGCGTCTGCGACAGGGGGACATCCTGGTCGTCTGGAAGGTGGACCGTCTGGGACGATCCATCCTGGACCTGATCACCACCGTGTTCGACCTCTTGGATCGCGATGTGACGGTACGCTCGATCACGGACGCCGTGGATAGTTCGACGCCGCAGGGCAGGGCGCTGTTTGGGATACTGGACACCATCGCCGATCTCGAGCGGGAGAACGTACGGGAGCGGGTCCGTGCAGGGATGCGGGCGGCCCGACAGCGCGGAACGCACTGCGGACGTCCCCGAATGGCAAATAGAGAAATGGCGGAAGCGATACGGGAGCACCTGCGCCGCGACGCATCCGTGCGGGATATCGCGCAGCAGCTGAATATATCGGTCAGCCTGATCTACAAGGTGCTGAGGGAGTTCCCGGATCAGGACGCCGAACCGGCGCCGCCCGCGCCGGAAGAAGCCGAAGATGGACTGGAGCCGATGATGCTCTGATCCAAATTCTTCCAACGTCTGAAGACGTTGGTTTCTTTGGAGATATCTCATGAAGCCTTTGAAGAACAAGCTGAACATCACCGATCCTTTGGAATTGGCGCGCGCCGAGGAGCGATTGAGCAAGACGAGAGCGCTTTCGCTCTTTGAGGATGGGGTACTCGACATCATCAAGGTCGGGACATTCAAAGGACTGTCCGACATCCACCGCTATCTGTTCGAGGAAGTCTACGACTTCGCCGGAAAGGTACGGACCGTCGACATCGCGAAAGGGAACTTCCGCTTCGTGCCGCTCCTGTACCTCGATGCTGCGCTCCTGGCAATCGACAGGATGCCGCAGAGCACCTTCGATGAGATCGTCGAGAAGTACGTCGAGATGAACGTGGCACACCCGTTCTGCGAGGGCAACGGCAGGAGTATGCGCATCTGGCTGGACGCTATGCTCAGGAAGGAACTTGGAGTGGTTGTGGACTGGAGCCTCGTCGACGAGGAGGACTACCTCGCCGCAATGGAACGCAGTCCCGTCAGGGACGTCGAAATCAAGACGCTCCTGAGGGCTGCGCTGACCGAGCGTATCGATGACCGCACCGCCTTCATGAAGGGCATCGATGCGAGCTATCGCTATGAAGGACTGGCGACCTACGACATTGCAACACTGGCAGACCCCGCCAGCCCTTCGAGAACGCCCCTCTGAGGCACTTTTTCTACCTAAGACTTTTAGGTTTTGCCTTGGATGGTCTATTTGTATCCCTCAGGGGCACGCAGGAGGCATTAGCTGCGACGCAGAACGGTGGGCTGGGCCGAGAAGGGTGAAATCTTTGGGGCAACCAAAGATTTGATAGTCAAAACATACTGGACCGAAAGGGGCCGGACATCAAACGGAAGGGGTGGGGTAGATGCAAAACACGCAAGACGAGCTGGAGCGGGAGGATGAGGAAACCATCGTCGGTGAAGCGACGGAGGACACGAACGAGGCGACGCATGACGACGCCGAGGCGAGGCACTGGCTCAAGGTCTTTGCGGCGCTGGCGTTCTGGGGGCTGGGGTTCCTGCTGTTCTACAACGGCGGGCCGGGTGTCTTCAAATCGTTCGTGAGCCCAATGGACTTCGAAAACCACTATTTGTTCTACGGCGCGGCGGCGTTTGTGGCGATGGTCGTCTGCGGGGCGAACACGCTCGCCTGTATCGTCATCGGACACAGGAAGAACGCGAATCTGTTCATGCTGTTCATCGCCGTATCGTTCATCTCTATTTTCGTCGTCCTCAGCCTGTTCGGCGCGGTGTTCTCGTTCTTCGCGGGACAGGCGACGACGCCGTATCGCAGGCAAGATGACGACTGGTGAACGCAGATATCAACACGGTGCAACAAAACTGGAAGGGAGAGGAGCACGTTGGTGAAGAAGTCTACTTTACGCACTCGCAGCGTTACAGGGTTCGTCTTGTTGTTTCTGTTGCTGCTGACGCTTTTCGCGGGACGGGTAAGCGCTGTACAAAGGGAAGCACTGCTGAGGATAGACGGCACAACGGGGCCTGAGGAGGTATGGAGTTGATTCAAGACGAGGCGAACGTCAACGCCAAAAACGACACTGGAACGACGCCCTTGATGATTGCGGCAGGCAACAATCCCAACCCGGAAGTTCTGAAGGGTTTGATAGAGGCTGGTGCAGACGTCAATGCCAAAGACGAAGATGGGTGGACACCGTTGATGATTGCGACCCAAGACAGCTCAAACCCGGAAGTCCTGAAGGTTTTGATGGCAGCCGGCGCGGACCTAAACGCTAAAAACACAGGTGGGGGGACGCCGTTGATAGTTGCTGCGTACAATAACACAAACCCGGAAATCTTGAGGGTCTTGCTAAGGGCTGGCGCGAATGTCGACGAAAGACAGAAAGATGGGTGGACGCCGTTGATGGCTGCTGCCCGATATAACTCCAACCCAGAAGTCCTGAAGGTCTTGCTGGAGGCCGACGCGGACCTCAACGCTAAAGACAAAGATGGAGGGACTCCGTTGATGGCTGCTGCCCGATACAACTCCAACCCAGAAGTCCTGAAGGCTTTGATAGAGGCCGGCGCGGACCTCAACGCTAAAGACGAAGATGGGTGGACGCCGTTGATGCTTGCAATCCGATATAACACAACCCCGGAAGTCCTGAAGATCTTGCTGGAAGCCGGCGCAGACGTCAACGCCAAAGAGGAAGATGGGGTGACGCCGTTGATGCTTGCAACAAGTAAGAACACCCCAGAAACACTAACTGCGCTGCTGGAGGCTGGCGCGGACCTCAACGCCAAAAACAAAGATGAGGGGACGCCGTTGATGGCTGCGGCCCAACATAGCTCAAACCCGGAAGTCCTGAAGGTTTTGATAGCAGCCGGCGTGGACATCAACGCAAAAAACAGAGATGGGGGAACGGCGTTGATGTTTGCGGCCATACATAACTCAAACCCGGAAGTCCTGAAGGTTTTGATAGCAGCCGGCGCGGACCTCAACGCAAAAGACGAAGATGAGTGGACGCCATTAATGTTTGCGGCATACTATAACTCAAACCCGGAAGTCCTGAAGGTGCTGCTGGAGGCCGGAACAGACATCAACGCCAAAAACAAAGTTGGGGCGACGCCGTTGATGGCTGCTGCCTGGCATAACACAAACCCGGAAGTCCTGAAAGTCTTTATAGAAGCTGGCGCGGACATCAACGTCAAAAACAAAGTTGGGGCGACGCCGTTGATGGCTGCGGCAGGCAGTAATCCCAACCCGGAAGTCCTGAAGGTCTTGATAGAAGCCGGAGCGGACGTCAACGCCCAAAACAAAGATGGATCGACGCCGTTGATACTAGCGGCCCTACGGAACACAAACCCGGAAGTCCTGACGGCATTGCTGGAGGCAGGCGCGGACCTCAACGCCAAAAACAAAGATGGGTTGACACCGTTGATGGCTGCGGCCGCTTTTAGCACAAACCCGGAAGTCCTGAAGGTCTTGATTGAGGCTGGCGCGGAAGTCAACGCCAAAGATACAAGTGAGGGGACGCCGTTAATGGCTGCGGCTGCTTTAAACACAAACCCGGAGGTCCTGACGGCATTGCTGGAGGCCGGCGCGGACGCGAAAGTAAAAGACGACGAAGGCAAAAGGGCCCTCGACTACGCGATGGAGAATGAAAAACTCGAGGGCACAGGGGTGCTGAAGCTGCTGGAGGAAAAGACCGGACAAAATTGAAGAAAATGAAGGGCAAACGAAGGGCCGGCGCAGGCCCTCCGTTCACGAGTTTGCTGAGGCCGCTGGATTGAAAGCGCAGGCGGCGGCACGGTGCAACAAAACTGGAAGGGAGAGGAGCACGTTGGTGAAGAAGTCTACTTTACACACTCGCAGTGTTTCAGGGTTTGTCTTTTTGTTCCTGTTGCTGCTGGCGCTTTTCAGGAGGCAGGCAGGCGCTGGAACGACAGAAGAGCTCTTGGAGGTAGCCGGCAAAGCTGACCCCGAGAAGGTGCGGCAGCTGATTCAAGACGGGGCGAACGTCAACGTCCAAAGCATGGATAGGTGGACGCCGTTGATGTCTATGGCCCGATATAGCTCAAATCCAGCATTCCTGATGATCTTGATAAAGGACGGAGCAGACGTCAACGCTAAAGACACAGATGGATTGACACCATTGATGTCTGCGGCCCGATATAACTCAAATCCAGCAGTCCTGATGGTCTTGATAAAGGCCGGAGCAGACGTCAACGCTAAAGACACAGATGGATTGACACCATTGATGTCTGCGGCCCGATATAACTCAAATCCAGCAGTCCTGATGGTCTTGATAAAGGCCGGAGCAGACGTCAACGCCAAAAGCACCGATGGATCGACGCCGTTGATGCTTGCGGCCGCCCATAACTCAAACCCGGAAGTCCTGAAGGCGCTGCTGGAGACGGGGGCAGACGTCAACGCGAAGAACAACTTGGGGTGGACGCCTTTGATGCTTGCTGCGTACA
>CAJPSE010000142.1 GCA_905373185.1 uncultured Fretibacterium sp. | reverse complement strand
TTGCCCCGGTTGCCCGTGGCCAGGAGCAGCGCCTCAAAAAACAAGGGCGCTGCGCTCCGCCGCCGTGAACTCGAGCGCTGCCGCCTGCCGCTCCCGAATCTCGCGGCACCCCTTCAGGCAGAGGTCGAAGATGCGGTCGGTCTCCGTCCGTGAAAAGGGAGCCTCCTCCCCGGTCCCCTGGACCTCGACGAAACGGTCGGCGTGGTCCGCGACCACGTTGAAATCGACGCTGGCCGCCCGGTCCTCCTCGCTGTCGAGGTCGAGTCGGACCATCCCGCCGACGATCCCCGCGCTCACCGCCGAGATGCACGACAGGAGCGGGAGGGCTCCGAAGGCGCCCCCATCCCTCAGCACCCTGAGTGCATCCACCAGTGCGACGTACCCGCCGTTGACGGATGCGACGCGCGTACCGCCGTCAGCCTGAAGCACGTCGCAGTCGATCGTGACGGTCCGGGGCCCCAGCCTTTTCAAATCCACGGCCCTGCGCAGGGCCCGCCCTATCAGACGCTGAATCTCGGCGCTGCGCCCACTGATCCCCGTTCGCACGGTGCGCTGCGTCCGACGGTCCGTGGCGCGTGGCAGCATCGCGTACTCCGCCGTGATCCACCCCTGATCCGTCCCCCGCAGAAAGGCGGGGACCTTCTCCTCCACCGTCGCGGTACAGAGCACCCGAGTCTCGCCCTGTGCAGCCAGGACAGACCCCTCCGCGTAACGCGTATAGTGCCGCTCGAAGGAGAGGGGGCGCAGCGCGTCGAACGGCCTTTTCCCCCGCTGTGGGGCCTGGGCATCCATCGCTACGTGCGCGGCAGCTGCCAGGGCACCGTCAGATCGATGGGGGCCCCACTGGAGGAGACCGTGCCGTCGATCAGGAAACGGACCTTGACGACCGGCGGGAAATTGTCCTGTATCGTGCGGACGATGCCCGTCACCAGGAACTGGCTGTCCCGCTGTCCCAGCTTGGAGAGGGCCGCGGCGAAGCCCCTGGAACAGTCCAGGAACACCGTGTCCGCGCTCCGGAATACATGGAGCACGCGCACGTTGGACTCCGTCCCCTCGATACCGCTCATGGTGAGAAGGGTCTGGACGGCGTCCCTGATGTTGTCCTCCTGAGGACGGACGAGGAAAGGCCGGACATCCTCGGCCAAGCCTCCATTCTTGAGGAAGTAGAGCCTCAGGCTGACCTGCTGGATATCCCCACGCACCCCGGAAAGCGCGGCCTTCGCCTTCTCCTTTTTCCGCTCCGACTCCGTCAGCGCCTTCAGATCCTCCCCGTTTTCGACCCTGTTCTCCGGCTTCAGCAGGGAACGGGTGTTCAGGGAGCGCACCATCCAGGACGTTCCGAGATACCCCGCCACGAAGCAGAGGAGGATGATTCCGATCCAGGAAAAAAGGCGCAGCAAAAGCGGCGGCCGCTCCCGCCCCGGGGAGCGGGAATCCCGGCTGCGGCGACGTGGCCTCCGGCTGTCAAAGTCGTCATCGTAGTCATCGTCGTAACGATCGTCGGGCACATCCCCGAGACGAGCCATCGAGCATTCCCCCCACTTAGATATCCATACGCGTGTGCGTAATTGTCTCCAGAATCTCAGGAAGCTCTGATTAAATCAGCGCTTTCCTCACTTCACTTTCCTCACTTCAGATAACTGACGATCCCCTCCGCCATCGCCTCGGCGATCCTCCGCTGGTAGCCCGGATGGGCCAGAAGCTTGGCCTCTTTGAGGTTCGTCACGAAGCCCGTCTCCAAAAGCACCGCCGGCATCCCGGCCCCCCGAAGGACGAAGAACGGCGCCTGGGCCACCCGCTTCATCGGGATACCCCGAAGTTTCCCCGCCTTGAACAGGGCCTCCGCCAGTTCCGTGCTCTCGCTTATTTTGTTGTTCTGCTGCATATCACCCAGGATGCGGAGCAAAAGTTCCGTCCTTCTGTCCACGGCCGCGGAGCTGCCGGACTTCTCCTCCACATACTCCCGGTTCTCTATCTTGGCGAGCTTCAAGGCATCCTTATCCGTCGGCAGCGCCATGATGTAGATCTCGAATCCTGCGGTATTCTTCAACGAGGGCAGCGCATTGGCGTGGACGCTGACGAAGACGTCCGCGTTGGCCTGGTTGGCGATGTCCGTCCGCTCCTGGAGCTTCAGATAAACGTCCGTCCTCCGGGTCATCCGGACCTCGAACCCCTTGCTCCTCAGGACCGCCTCCAGAGCCAGCCCAATCCCCAGGTTGATGTCCTTCTCCCGAACGCCGTTGGCCGTCGCCCCGGGGTCCTTTCCCCCATGACCGGGGTCCACGACGACCAGACGCTTCCCTCCCCTCCTCGCGGGGGGCTGGGCCGGCGTCTTTCCCCTGGAGGGCCTTCCGGTCGGTCCAGGCACGGGCGCGGGAGCAGGAGGAGGCGTGGGGGCGGGCAGCACGCGGATATCCGCCGGGGACGCGAAGAAGAAGTCCAGCACGATGCGCCGCGGGGCATCCAGGGCCAGGCGCTCCACACGCAGGCTCTTGGACGAAAAGACCAGCGACGCACCGGACGGCCCCCGTTCCAGGTCCACGGAGACGTTGCCGTAGGGGGACGGAAGCCCCTCCAGAACTTCCAAGGCGCTGGAGAAGAGGGCCCGAACGCTGCCCTTCTCCACCCGGATCTGCGGCTCGGCCCCATCGCTGCAATCAATCACGGCCCGCACCCGCTCGCGCGACGTGCTCCATCGAAGGCCCCGGATCTCCCCTCCATTCGCGGGAGCTTCCGGTTTCGCCTCGGACCTGCCCTTTGCGGGGCCCTCCCTCACGGGCTTCTCTTTAATTGGCTTTTCCTTGAGTGGCTTCTCCTTCGCCGGAATCGGGGGCGTCGCGTCATCCGCCCTCTCCGTCCCCCCAACTTCCTTTCCTCCCGCCTGCGGGGTCCCTTTCCCTACAGGTTCCGGAGGGGAGGGGACGGAGGCATCCACCGCGGAGGAGGACTCTGTTGCGGGAAGCGCTTTCGAGCCGGTCGGTTCGGAGGGAGGGGCATCCGGCTCCACGTCGAAACGCAGGCGGTTCCCCGCCCCCGTCCCGGTCACCCTCTGGAAGAGCGACAGGACGGACGGAATGTCAAGCCACCAGCGTCCGTCCCGTTCGAAGGCCGCCCCATAGAGCGGGATGAGATAGAGGTCCCTCCAGGCGGCCACAGCGTCCAAGACGATACGAAACCGCACGTCGCCGCGGACGAGGTGCAGTTCCTCCCCGGACAGCGACGCCTGGAATCCCAGGAGCGCCCCCGTGTCCGTCAGGGAGACCCAGGGCTCGGCGTTGGAGCCGTTCGTCGTCGGGACCGAGCCCAGGGCGTTTCCGCCCCGATAGAGCGTCGCACTGCCCCACGCCGGTCCAGAAAACATCAAAAAGGCCGCCAGGAAGAATCCCAGAAGCCCCAGGGACGAGAAGAAAATTCCCAGACGGAGGCGGCCTCTCATGCTGAGCGGAAGGCCCTCGCGATGATCGAGGCGGCCTCGAGAGCAGCCTCGGCACTCACGTCCAGGTGGGTAACCAGGCGGAAGGTGTCCGGCGCGGACTTGTTGAAGACGACCCTCTCCCTGCGGCAGGACTCGAGGATCCTATCGGCGGAGGGCACGTCCTTTGCCCTAAAGTAGACCATATTGGTCGGGCACGCCGCCATAAAGACATCCAGGCCGGCATCCGCAAGGATCGAAGCGATCTTCCGGGCGTTCTCATGGTCCTCCGCCAGGCGTTCAATGTTGTGCCGCAGCGCGTAAAGCCCGGCAGCCGCGACTATTCCAGCCTGACGCAGCCCTCCCCCGAGGCGTTTACGCCAGAAGCGTGCGCGTTCGATGAAGGCGCGAGAGGCGCAGACCAAGCTCCCCATGGGCGCGCCCAGCCCCTTGGAGAGACAGATCTGGACGCTGTCGGCATCGCGCACCAGGTCGGCGGGCTTCACCCCCAGCGCCACCGCCGCGTTGAAGAGGCGGGCCCCGTCGATATGGACGTCGAGCCCTTGGTCGTGGGCCCACGCCGCACGTTCGGATATCTCCCGAGGCGTCGAAGCGTGCCCCCCCCGCCGGTTGTTGGTGTTCTCGAGGCAGACCAGCCGGGCCCGGACAAAATGGACGTTATTCGCAGGCTTCAAGACGGCCTCCATATCCGAGATGCCGGGAAGCCCCGAGGGATCGTCGGCTGCAAGCGGCATGATCCCGCCCAGGCAGGCCATGCCGCCTCCCTCGAAGTTGAGGATATGGGACTCCCGCCCGAGGATGACCCCCTCGCCGCGGCCGCAGTGCGTCAGAAGCGAGACCAGATTGCCCTGCGTGCCGGACGTGACGTAGAGGGCCGCCTCCTTGCCCAGGAGCCCGGCGGCCTCCTCCTCGAGGCGCAGCACCGTCGGGTCGTCTCCGTAGACGTCGTCGCCGACCTCCGCCTCCGCCATCGCCCTCCGCATCGCCGCGCAGGGCTTCGTCACCGTATCGCTCCGCAGATCTATGGGAAACAACGAACACACCTCCAGACCACCTTACCAAATTTCGCATTACTCACCTTATTCCATTTCCAGATCATTTGAAATTGGAATCCCTAAAGTCCGCCGCAGAAACGGGCCCACGGCAAGAGATCGTCCCTCACCAGGCACCCCGATATCTTAGCCGGGTGCCCTGGATGTCCATGAAAGTCCGTCCCCGCAGTCGTATAGAGCCCGCGTTTTCCGGACTCGTTCAGGCAGTGCCACGTCTGCGCCGGCTCCGCACCCTGAAACCAGCACTCCACCCCCCAGAGCCCCATCTCCTTCAGTCGGTCCAGGACGGGCTCGAAGTCCTTGGGGTCGGTCAGGGAGCTCAGGGGGTGAGCCCAGACCGGCAGCCC
>CAJPSE010000141.1 GCA_905373185.1 uncultured Fretibacterium sp. | reverse complement strand
GGCCTGGACCGCGATCTCAGTGCGATATCCCGCTCGGAGCGAAGGCTCGGGCGTTTTGCCCCGAGGTTTCGTGCGGTGCACGGCCGATTCGGGGAGATGGGGACCATCCTGCGGGACGAGGGGCCGTTCGACGCGCTGGTGTTCGACCTCGGGGTCTCCAACATGCAGTTGACGGAGGCGGAGCGGGGCTTTTCCTTCCAGCATGATGGGCCGCTGGACATGAGGATGGATCCCCAGGGAAACGCCCCGACCGCGGCGGAGGTCCTGATGCGGGAGGGCGCCGGAGAGCTCGCCAGGATCTTTTGGGAGTATGGCGGCGAGCGCTATTCCCGCCAGATCGCCGCGCGCGTCGATGCCGAGAGGCGCAGAGGAAGGCGGATAGAGACGACGGGGCAGTTCGTCGCCCTGATCCGGGAGCTCCTTCCGGCGCCGGTTCAGAGGAAGATGGGGATCCACCCGGCGCGGCGCGTCTTTCAGGCGCTTCGGATATACGTCAACGACGAGTTGGGGGAGCTCGAGTCCATGTTATCGGCCCTGCCGGGCCTGGCGGCGAAGGAGGCCGTCGCCGTGATCGTCTCCTATCACTCCCTGGAGGACAGGATCGTCAAGCATCGGTTCCGGGCCTGGGAGAAGGAGGAGGGACGGGGCAGGGTCCTGACCCGCCATCCGGTCCAGCCCGGCACGGAGGAGACGGAGCGGAACTTCAAGGCCAGGAGCGCCAAGCTCAGGGCGTTTTCTTTCTTTTAGGTCAACGCGACAAGTAGGTCGACTCGATAAGATCGACTTGAGGACACAGCATCTATGGACGGGGGCTGTAACTTATGGGGAGAGTCAACAGGGTACGGGCAATGAGAAAGAATTTCATGGCGGGAGTCGTGTTCGGCCTGCTCGTGCTTTTGGCGCTGGGGGCGCTGCGTTATGAAGCGGGCTGTCTGGCGTATCGCCTCGACAGCCTGAACCGGGCTATCGGAAGGTACTCCATGGAGGAGACCGCCCTGAGGCAGGAGTTCTCCGGCCTCGTGGCCCCCATCAGGATCTACAGCTACTGCAAGGAGCAGCTTGGGATGAAGAAGGTTCGGGTCGCGGAGACCATCCTCGTCCGCCCTCGCGGCGGGGATTTGACCGCCGAAGGCGTTTCGGGGCCGGCGAAGGGCTGGCGCGCGCGGGTCGCCTGGATCCTCGGGGAGGGGAACTGAGCGGAGGATGGAGCTCCATGCGGAAGGTCCGGGGGCGCGAGCCCCGCGAAGGGGGCGCTGACTTTTGAGGTGGCGCTTTTTCAGCCCGTGGGGCCTGTTCGTCGTGCTGTTCGCGCTGTTGGGGTGGACGCTGGTCGAGCGTCACTGCTATCCGGACCCCAGGGTGCTCCAGCAATCCCAGCAACAATATTGGAGGCGGGTTCCCGTCAAGGCGAATCGGGGCATCATCCAGGATTCCAAGGGCAACGCCCTGGTCATTCCCGAGGTGGTGTCCAGTTTCGCCGTCGATCCGAAGCTCCTGGAGTCCGCCGATCTCCCGGCCCTTCGCAGCGTGTTCTCCGAGGATGTCGTGGGAAGGCTGCAGCCGAACGGCGAGGGGCGCTTCGTCTGGCTGAAGCGCAAGGTGTCGCAGGAGGAGGCGCAGAAAATTCTGGCGCTGAACATACGGGCCGTCCGCGACATCGGAGAGCAGGAACGGCGCTATCCCAACGGAAGCCTCCTGGCCCACGTGCTGGGGTTCTGTGACATCGACAACCGCGGCCAGGCCGGGATCGAGCAGTCGTGGAACTCCGTCCTTTACGATCCTCCGGGGTACCGCATCATCATCCGGCGTCCGGGGGCCCATTCGATCGGCTTGGGCGGGGACGAACCGGAGCGGAGCCACGTCATGCCCGTCGTGACGCTGACCGTCGACAGCCGGATGCAATACGTGGTCGAAAAGCACCTCGACAAAATCGCGTCGGGAAACGGGGCGAAATGGGCGGCGGCGATCTGTATGGACCCCTGGACGGGGGCGATCCTGTCCATGGCCAGCTGGCCCCCCTTCGATCCCCGGATCCGAGAGGGGTTCCGAAAGGAACTGCTCTCGAACAACGCCGTCAGCCGCAGTTACGAGCCGGGGTCGACGTTCAAGCCCATTTATATGGGCATAGCCCTGGAGCAGGGCTGGGTGCGGACGGACGAGATCTTTCACTGTCCGGCCCGCCTCAAGGTCGCCGACGGTTATGTGGCGGAGGCCTACCCCAGGGCGATGGGGAACATCAGCACGGCTCAGCTCATCGTCAAATCCTCCAATGTGGGGATGGCTCAGATCGGCATCCGGTCCGAGAAGGTCAAGATGTACGAGACCCTCTGGAGCTGGGGGTTCGGCTCGGCGAGCGACGTCGAGCTGCCGGGGGTCGCGAGCGGAATCCTGCCCTTCCCCGAGCAGTGGCGCGGCGTTGTCCCCGCCAACATCGCCATTGGCCAGGGGCTGGCCATCACGCCGCTGCAGTTGGTCAACGCCATGGCAGCCATCGTGAACGGGGGGAAGCTGATGAGTCCCTATATCGTCAAGGAGGCCGTGAACTCGTCGGGGGAGGTCGTCTACAGGGGGGAGCCCCGCGTGATGCGGGAGGTCCTCACCCCCGAGACGGCACAATGGCTGCGAGGGACGATGCGGTCCGCCGTGCTCGAGGGGACCGGAAAGGGAGCGAACACCGCCGTAACCGAGCTGGCGGGGAAGACCGGGACCGCCCAGGTCGCGGAGTCCGGGAAGTACAGCAAGAACCGCTACGTCGCGTCCTTCATAGGCTTCTGGCCCTATGAAAAACCGCGCTATCTCATGCTCCTGTCCATAGGGGAGCCCACGAGCGGACGCTACTACGGAGGGGAGCTGGCCGCACCCTCCTTTCGGGCCATCGTCGAGGAGATGGCGGAGGTCGAATATTATGCCCCGGGAAAGAATGATCGGTCGTGAGCGCGAATTTTTCCAGCCTGATTGAGCTCGTTCGGGAGATGGGCCTCCTTCGTGAGGCCGGGGGGGCCGAGGAAGTTGGTGGGAATCCCCGGATAACGGATGTCGTGTCCGACAGCCGGAGCGTTCGTCCGGGGGCCCTGTTCTGCTGCATTCGCGGCGAGAGGAGCGACGGGCACGACTACATTCCCATGGCCCGGGAGCTCGGGGCCGCGGCCCTGCTCTGCGAACGGCCCGTCGACGCCGGGCTTCCGTCCATCGTGGTCCCGTCCGTGCGCGAGGTCATGGGCGAGGTCTCCGCCGCCGTATACGGAAATCCGTCGGAGAAGCTGCTGATGGTGGGGGTCACGGGGACGAACGGCAAGAGCACGACGACCTACGTCCTGCGCAGCATCCTGGGTGCTGCCGGGATACGCTCCGGGCTCTTGGGCACGATCGTGGAGAGCGACGGGGTGAGGGAGAGGGACGCGGACCGGACGACCCCCGAGAGCTGCATTATACAGCGCCGGCTTACGGAGATGGTCCGGAACGGATGCGGCGCCTGCGTGATGGAGACCTCCTCCCACGGGCTCTTCCTGGGGCGCCTGAGGGGGTGTCGCTTCGACGTTCCGCTCTTTACGAACCTGAGCCCCGAGCATCTGGATTTCCACAAGGATATGGAGCACTATTTCCAGGCCAAGCGGCTCTTGTTCTCGCGCTACGCACGGCCCGGATTCGAGGGGGCCGCCAACGCGGACGACCCTTACGGGCGCCGCCTGCTGGCGGATTTTCCCGAGAATATGCGGGGGTTCGCCCTTGCCTCCGACGCCTTTGCGCGCGTGACGGAGTTCCGGACCGGCCTGGAGGGTACCTCCATGACGGTGTCGATGCGCGGCTTCCCGGACCTGCGTCTGCGGAGTCCCCTCGTGGGGAACTTCAACGTCTGGAACGTGCTGGCGGCGGTGACGGCGCTGCGGGGGCGTGTGGAGGACGAGGCCGTGGTCTGCGGTGTCGCCGCGGTCCCGCAGGTCCCCGGACGCCTCGAGAGGCATTCCCTGCCGAACGGCGCCTGCTGCTTCATCGATTTCGCCCACACCCCCGAGGCCCTGAAGAACGTCCTTACCGTGGCTCGGGCGCTCTGCCCGGGCCGTCTGATATCGGTCTTCGGGCATGGGGGGGGACGCTATCCTCTCAACCGCCCCGCCCTCGGCAGGGTCGCCGCCGGCCTGGCCGACCTCGTGATCGTGACCATGGACAACCCAAGGGACGAGGACCCCGCGGAGATCGCAGAGGAAATTGTCGGGGGAGTCCAGGAGTCGGGCGGTGCACGGCATCAGGTTATCCTGGACCGCAGGGAGGCCGTTCGCACCGCTTTGAGCGTGGCCGCTCCCGGGGACGTGGTGGTGGTATCGGGGAAGGGCCCGGAGCGGTACCTGGAGATGCGCGGGGAGAGGATGCCCTACAACGATGCGGAGACGGTGGATTCCTGGATTCGTTCCTCCAGGGGCGACCATTGAAGCTGGACGTGGAGGCTGGATGTGGAAGCTTGATGTGGAAGCCGGACGTGCAGGCCCTCGGCGGATGGGACGGCCGTCCGGTTTGCTGATTCGAGGGGGGAAGACGATGGAGGAGAGAGCCGGGCTTTCCGTGGGCGGGATGTTTGCCCTGATAGGTGCGGAGGTGGAGCGGGGAGTCGAGGGGCTCCCATTCCCCGGCCATGTCGCGACCGACAGCCGCGACGTGGAGCGGGGGGGCGTCTTCGTCGCCCTGGAGGGAGAGCGGACGGACGGCCATCGGTACATCCCTCAGGCGCTCGAGAGGGGCGCGGCCCTGATCGTCGTGCGGCGCGGCAAGCGTCCCGAGGACCCCGCCGTTCCCTGCGTCGAGCTGGAGGACCCCGAGCGGGACCTGGCCCGGCTGGCCTCGGCCTACCTCCGCCGGGCTGCGCCGGAGGAGGTCGTC
>CAJPSE010000140.1 GCA_905373185.1 uncultured Fretibacterium sp. | reverse complement strand
CCATGTCAAGGATGCGGTGAACCCCCCCCTCGACCTCCTCCGATCTGACGATGCCGTAACGGGACACGTCCCCGCGGGGCACGCGCTCCAGCGCGACCACAGTTCCTCCCAGCCTCTTGTGGACGTCGATCAGCTGAGACATGACCGGAACGTCCCCGACGAAGACGTCGTCCGGCAGCACGACGCCGAAGTATTCCCCGCGACAGAAGGGCTCCCCGCACAGCACGGCATGCCCCAGCCCCAGAGGCTCCCTCTGCCGGACATAGAGGATCTCGGCGAGGTTCGAGATCCCCACCACCATGTCGTGGAGCTCGTCCTTGCCCCGGGCCTCGAGCAGCTGCTCCAACTCGAAGGAACGGTCGAAGTAGTCCTCGATCGACCGCTTGGCCCGTCCCGTGATCATGATGATGTCGGAGCAACCCGAGGCCAGGGCCTCCTCGACGCCATAGGAGATGATGGGCCGGTTCACCAGCGGCAGCATCTCCTTGGCTATTTCCTTGGTCACGGGAAGGAAACGGGTCCCCAACCCCGCAACGGGGAAAAGGCACTTCGTCACCTTCGCCTTCTCTTTCCTGTACCCCTCACGCATCTCCTGAACTCCCATGCGGACGATTCTCTCTCTTTCGTGTTGAACTTCGTGCTCGGCCATGGCCCGAGTCCGGGCTCTGGGCCCCGTTCCTCAACAATACGCCTTCAGGCGTGTGATGAGCCGTTCGGAGACCTCATCGACGAGGGGCTCCTCCCTGGCCTCGACCAGTATCCTCAGGAGCGGCTCCGTCCCCGATGGCCTCACGAACACTCGCCCACGGCCGCCCATCTCCCGCTGGACCTCCTCGGCGATCTCCCCAACACGCTCCATATCCAGCCTGCACCCGGGGGCCAGGGCCAGGTTGGACAACCTCTGGGGATAACGGCCGAAGCGGTCGACCAGGGTGTCCACATCCTCGCCCAGGTCCTTCAAGGCGTTCAGGAGGATGAGCGCGGTACAGAGACCATCCCCCGTCCGTGTAAATGCGTCCGCGATGATATGGCCGGACTGCTCTCCACCCAGCCGGGCCCGGCTGCATCTCATGGCCTCCAGCACATAGCGGTCCCCCACGGGGCAGCGAAAGACCTTGATCCCCTCCCGCCCCAGATGCTCCTCTAAGGCCATGTTGCTCATCACCGTGACGACGACCCCGCTTCCCAGCATCTCCTTTCTGGAGAGCCAGCGGGCCAGCACCCAGATGGCGATATCCCCGTCAATCAGGCGCCCTCCGGAGTCCGCCATCAGGGCCCTGTCCGCATCGCCGTCGAAGGCGAATCCCATATCGCAGGAGCACTCCGTGACGTAATTGCCCAGATGGCGCATGTGGATGACCCCGACGCCCTCGTTGATATTGAGCCCGTCGGGGTCGGCCCCGATGAGGGGCCACTTGCTCCCGATCCGCTCGAGCAGCGCGGGCATCACCGCTCCCGCGGCGCCATGCGCGCAGTCGAAGGCGATCTTCATGGGGATGGCCTCCGCATGCGGAAGCAGGGACGCCAGGTGCTCCACGTAGCTATGCACCAGGTGCGGCATCTGGCGAATCTCGCCGATCGAGGCCCCGGTCGGCCGCCAGTCGTCCGTGAGGTTGTCCCCGAGATACTCCTCGATGGCCAGCTCCGACCCGTCGGAGAGCTTGCACCCGTTACGGTCCAGAAACTTGATTCCGTTGTACTCGGCCGGGTTGTGCGAGGCGCTGATCACCGCGCCCCCGTCCGCCGCCAGATGCTGCACGGCGTAACTGACCCCTGGGGTCGGGATGACCCCTGCGGAGAGGACCTCGGCCCCGGCGGAGGTCATCCCTGCCGAGAGCGCCCCCTCCAGCATCATGCCGGAGCGCCGCGTGTCCCGTCCCAGGACGATGCGCGGACGCGGCACTCCCCGTTCCGCGAGGAACAGGATGAACGCCCTCCCCAGGCGCAAGGCCATCTCCGGCGTCATTCCTCCGCGGTTCGCAACGTCCCGAACCCCATCCGTCCCGAACAGAACCCTCTTGTTTTTCATCAACTCACCGTCCCGCCGAACCCTCAACCGCCGTCACGGTCACGGTGGGAGGTTCGATTTTTACGACCTTCAGATCCTTCGAGGCGATCCCCGTCCTGACGGGCAGAGCCGCGGAGTCCACAAAGATCTTGGATACGTCGACATAAGCCTGAAGTCCCACGTCGCCGGGATGAATACCCGCCATCATGGAGGGTGGACCTTCGACCGTCACGACGACGGCCGGGGGCGTGATCGACCAGCCCGCCGCATCCTCCCCCTGTCGGAGGCCTACGGGGACGTTGGGAAACTGCGTAGTGGCCCTGACCGGCTCCAGTTGCACCGACAGGCGCACCGATTTCAGGTCGACGATCGAGACCCCCCTCACGTCGGGAGTCTTCAAGGGCACGACCAGGAGCTGATCGGCCGATATCCAGGATATGTCCACCGTCTCGGTGTCCACCGCCGAGATCCGGGCCAGCCGGGCGGCGGTCCCCTCGACCTGAACCTCCGAGGGCTCCGTCACCACGGCCTTGACCTCGAAGTCCGAGGAAGGCTTACCGGTCAGCCGGACGTTGACGGGGACCTTTTTCTTTGGCAGCCCCCGGACCAGCGCCCCCTTCATCCTGACCTGCGAGGGCTCCAGGTTCACCTCGTCCTCGAAGGGCTCCGACTGGGAGAGCTTGACGGGCAAAAACAGCTCCTTGCCCGACTGAAGCTCCTGGACGGTCGGCTGCACCTGGACCGCGCCTATCTTGGAGACGTCCTTCTCGCCGCCGCGGACGGCCACCTCCTTCGGGACGATCTCGACCCCTTCCAGATATTGGCCGTCCGGGATGTCCTTAGGCAGGGCGACCTCGACGGTCACGAGGCGCACGATCTGGCGCAGCAGGTCCACGACGACCTGCGAGGGGGTGAAGGAGACCAGGGATACGCGAGGGGGGAGATTGACCTTGACCTCCTGCGTGTACTTCTTCCCCGGCGACAAATCCCTGAGGTCTACAACACAGGAGATGGAGTCGTAGTCCAAACGAGCCATGACTTCCTCCAGGCCCCGGACCTCGATATTGACCTCGGACACCTTGTTGCGAAGCGTCGCCTGAGGGTCGAGCGAGCGGTACTCGATCGGGCACGAGAACTGCCGCGTCACGTACCCCCCGCCGTCCGACTCTGTGACGTAAAACCACATCAACAGGGCCGCTGCCACGGAGATGGCCCACAGACACCACGGAGAGGTGAGGATTTCGTCAATGTTCTTCGATGAGATCATGGCTCAGAGCATCCTTCTTCCAGGACACGGGCAAAGGGTCCGGGACGGGGACGGAGATTCCCCCTGCCGGTCTTCCCCACGTTTCTCATGGCTGGGCCGGCGACTCCCAGAACAACTGCATCAGGCGATGAAGCCTGACGCGCCAGGTCCGGCGCACGGTCTCCCGCCCGGAGAAATAATGAAACAGCAGCTTTTCCATCTGGGCGTCCTTGAGGTTCTTCGAGAGATGTCCCTTGTAGGCGAGAGAGACCTCCCCCCGCTCCTCGGACACGACCAGGATCAATGCGTCGGAGACCTCGGAGAGTCCCAGTGCGGCCCGATGGCGGGTTCCGTACCATCGGGAGATCTCCGGTGCATCGGCCAGGGGAAGATAGCAGCCCGCTGCGGTCATCCTCTCCCTGTCCAGGATGAGGGCTCCGTCGTGCAGCGGGTTGTCCTTCCAGAATATCGAGATGATGAGCTCCTGCGATATCTCGGCACTCAGGTGGACGGCCGTTCGCCAGTAGTCCCCCAAGCCGGTCTCCTGCTGCAGCACCACAAGCGCCCCGATTCGGTGCACCTTCATGTAGTTGAGCGCGCCCGCAACCTGCCGGCTGAGGTTCTCCGCCTCGTCCAGTGGGATCCTGTGGCGCCACAGGTGCCCACGCCCCATCTCCTCCAGCATCTTTCGCAACTCCGGCTGGAACACGATGGGGACGGCAAAACTCAGCGCCCAGAGGCCCCTTCCCAACAGCCAGGTGAGCAGCCGGAGCTGGAGGACCGAGGCCAACAGCGAGAAGAGGAGGAGCACCAACACTCCCTTCAGCAGCTGAATCGCCCTCGTCCCCACCATCAGGACGAGGATGCGGTAAAGGATCAGGGAAACGATAAAGATATCGAAAAAGGTCCTTATGTTATCCCACATCGTACACGCTCATTTCGTCCTCGATATCGGGCCCGGTCCGCCCGTTCTTCCCATGTCCCCAACGATGAATATAGCATTGACTCGGAAATAGCGCTGGCCATCCCTCCGCCTAGACGACGAGTTTGACGGCACCGCCGTAGATCAGCCCCCGCATCCCGTCCACGGTCACGACATCGCCGTCCTCCAGGGTCGCAAAGAGGTCCGCCACCCCGATGACGCAGGGCAGATTGTAATCCAAGGCCAGGGAATTGCCCTCCGCCAGGAGCGCCCCGCTCTCCACGAGCACGGCCCCTACCTTCTCCATGACGGCACGATGCTCCTCCTCGATTTGCCGGACGACCAGGATGCACCCCTCCGCCGCCTTTTCCGCCGCCTCCTGGGGTGTGCGGGCGAGGCAGACCCTCCCCGTGACGTTTTTGCGCACCAGGGGCGTCCCCGTCAGCAGAATCCTCCCCGTAGTGAGGACCTCGACCATGTTCGTGGAGCCCGGCTGCCCCAAGGGAATGCCCGCCGTGATGACGGCCAGCTCACCCTCCGGGATGTAGCCCCCCGAGACGCAGGCGTTGATCGCCTCCCGTGCGGCCCCGTTCACGTCCGAAAGCTCGCTCAGCCGCACGGGACGGACCCCCCACCACAGTGCGAGCTCCCGCCACGTCTGCTGAGAGGGGGTCAACATCCCCGGGGCGGCCCTGTCGCTTCCGGCGCTCTCCGAGAAGGA
>CAJPSE010000139.1 GCA_905373185.1 uncultured Fretibacterium sp. | reverse complement strand
GTCTATAACGGCCTTTGTCGCCTCCGGCGTGACGTCCCGCGGCGCAAAGCCTGTCCCGCCCGTCGTGAGCACCAACCCAACCCGAAGTTCGTCGGCACAGCGCATGAGCTCCGCTTCGATAACCTCGCGTTCATCAGGGATTATCTTTGTGTACGTCACCTGCCACCCGTCGTCTGAAAGCATACGGACCAGCGCGGGGCCGCTCCTGTCCGTCCGTTCGCCCCCGTAGCCCTTGTCGCTTACGGTGATGACCGCCGCAGTGAACCTCACTCGCCGCACGCTCCCTCTTCTCTCGTAAAATCACCGTGCACACCACCGCTCTTGGAGAGCAGACGCACATCCGTGATAGTCATGTCGCGCTGGACGGCCTTGCACATGTCATAAACGGTCAGAAGCGCCACGGACACGGCCGTCAGAGCCTCCATTTCCACGCCAGTTCGACCCTCGCACGAAATCTCCGCCCGAACCTCCACGGAGAGCCGCGTCTTGTCCAAAGTCAGGGACAGATCAACGCCGTTCAATAGAAGCGGATGGCACATGGGAATAATATCTGGAGCGCGCTTTGCGGCCATTATGCCGGCTGTTTGGGCCACGGTCAGGACGTCGCCCTTCTTAACGCCCCCACTTTTAATGAGCTCAAACGTCCTTTCGTTGACAAGAATGCGCCCTGCTGCAACTGCGCGGCGCTCCGATACATCTTTACCCCCGACGTTTACCATACGGGCGCGGCCCTGCTCGTCAAAATGCGTGAAGTCTTCATTTGCATCAACCATGCCCACATCTCACCCCCCTATACCGTTCATCGTCCGCCCCGCGGCGCTCATCCTGTCCTTCTGCAAATCATGCCGCGCAGGTTTTGCCGCAACCGCCTCCATGATAACGCGCTTCATTTCATCCCTGTCCAATCCGCCCCGCGCTTCTGCGGTCAGAGGCCTCGGTATCGAAAATTCGAGCGGCGAGTGCAGACACGGCTTAACGCGCCCATCAGCCGTTATGCGGATGCGATCGCACGACGCACAGAAGTTGTGGGACATGGGAGTGATAAACCCAACCCGTCCACGCGCGCGTGGGAGCTTGTACAGCCGAACATGAGATGTGAGCTCCCCAGGCTCATCTGGCAGTGGAATCAGGTGGGGCAACCGTGCGGCGGCCTCACCGGCAGTCATGAAAGCCTCGCGCCCGAATTCGCATACCGCTGCAGGCATGGGCATAAGCTCAATGAAGCGCACGTCTATGTCCTCGCTGCGAGTTAAATCCGCCAGGGCTGCAAGTTCATCATCATTAAACCCGCCTATGAGCACCGCGTTTATTTTTGTGTGAGTGAAGCCGGATTTTTTCGCCGCTTCAAGTCCTTTTAATACGTCGGACAGCATTCCGCCGCGTGTAATCCACGCGTATTTTTGGGGATCCAGAGTGTCCAGGCTGATGTTGAGGCGGCTAACCCCGACATCCTTCAGCGCTTCGGCCATGTGCGGCAAAAGCGTCCCGTTAGTTGTAAGGCACAATTCGCGGACACCCGGAATTGCCGCCGCGCGGCGGCACAGTGAAAGAATGTTTTTCTTTACGAGTGGCTCGCCGCCCGTTATGCGAAGCTTAAAGACGCCCAGCCCCACCGCTGCTTCGATGGCCGTTATCGTCTCATCCTCGCTCATCATGTCTGCATGGGCCATTTTCTTCACACCGCCAGCCGGCATACAGTAACGGCAACGGAGATTACAGAGGTCGGTAACGGAAACGCGCAGATAATTTATCCTGCGCCCAAACGTGTCGCACATTTCCGGCATTGTTGACCATCTCCCTGTCTTTATGTAGCCTAAGCGGTTGCGTTTTATCTACGTGGCCCTCAGAGCGATCCGCATCCCCAAAGAGTGCAGCCGTCTCCTCAGCCAGCCGCGGCCGTGAGGCGACGGCCCCCACAGCGACTCGCGTTCCATTTTTTTCATTCCTATCATTACAGCTCACCGCGAAATTGACAAGCGGAAAATCAATGGATGAGCGCATGGCATATTTGTAGAAAGTGCTCTTGCCGGAACGTATGGGGCTGATAAAACGAGTCAAAGGAATCGGCAGACGCCGGCGCCACTCCAGACCGTTCGCCTCGGTGTGATGGTCTAAGAAGGAACCTATGTCCATGCGTCGCGTCGCGCCGTTTTCCATGAATTCCACATTGGCGTCGAGAGCGAGAAGTGCCGTCGCCGTATCGGAGTAGTAAATTGCGCGGCAGATCGGTGAATTCGGTATCTGATGAAAGACGCTGGTAAAAGCGGAGGATAAGGGAAGCGCTGATTACCTTGAAAAGTTGTTGAAGGCGATCACGGTTTATCGAACGAAGGGTACCCTTCAGCGCTTCCCTGAAATTTTAACATGGGGCTCGCCCTCTTCGGGGAGCCTTCCGGTTGGCAGTTCTCAACGACTTGGTCCGTGTTTCTTAAAGTCAGGCTAATGAACATCCTCGTCGCTGCGGGAGAGAAGGGTGCAAAACTCTCTTCGGACGCATCCTGAAAGTCAGGCCGCTGCGACGAGGACAGGCCTCGGTTTTAAATTTTCAGAAGCTCGCCGTTCTTCACAAACTCAAAGGCCTTTTGGACGTCTGGCGCCAGCGGTCTGTCGTTCTTGTAAAGGGGCATTGTCTGCCGAAATGCCTCGTAGGCTTTGGCCGTCCCAATGCCTTGTGTGAAGCCGCCATCCAGCTTGCGAAGTTCAATGGCCTGACACGCGTGAATGAGCTCCATACCATAGATATACTGAAGGTCATGCACGATCTGGCGCAGATGTTGTGCGACGAGCGGCGTGTTGTTCGCATGGTCCTCGATGGAGCCGGCAAGCGAGAGATAGTCCATTGAACACGGGTTCGCGAGATGGCGTATCTCGGTGTCGAGTGAGGCGAAGCCCTTCTGAATCGCGCCAAAGCAGTGCGATTCACCGCCGTCGTGACTCAGGAAGCGCGGCAGGTGCGTGAGCACTGGATTCGCGAAGCGGATCATCCTGTAACAGGACATGCGAGACACGTGGCTAAGGACGATGGCAAGCATCTCCATTGCCGTCGCCAGTGTTGTGGTCTCGAAGTTCGAGTTGGAGACGATGCGTTGCTCTTCCAACAGGAGACACGGGTTGTCGTCCGAGCTGTTCATCTGGTTATCGAGGTATTTAGCCGCATATGCCAGCGCATCGCGCAACGAGCCATTGACATACGCTGCTCCACGGAAGCAGAGCGGATCCTGCACAGGCTTTCCGGGATACGTGTCGTAGATGTCGCTACCCTCGAGGTAGGCGCGCATCCGCGCCGCACTTTGTATCTGGCCCTCCAGCCCCCTTGCCTCCAGCACCTCCGGCTCCAATGGCGACGTGTTCCCGTTGAGCCCCTCGAGCGACAGGGAGGTTATTATGTCTCCCATGTCGGCCAGTTCTTCAATTTCTTTGAACACCAGAGCTGCCACACCTGCGGAATAGGCGCTTGAACTGACGAGCGCCAGCGCGTCCTTGGGACCCAGAACGACAGGCTCCAAGCCGGCCTTCTTCTGTGCCTCCGCAGAGGGAAGCCGATACCCTTTATAGTTGACTTCACCCTCTCCGATCATTGCGAGGCCGATATGAGCGAGCTGCGTCAAATCCGCCTCGCCGACAGAACCCATTTCAGGGACGACCGGGCATATTCCAGCGTTTAGAAATTCCGCATAGCGGCGCGCTACGTCAAGCTGAACTCCCGTATGCCCCAGCAGAAGGCAGTTCAGACGAATGGCCATCACTGCCCTGACCTCAGTGTCAGACGCTTCTGGCGCCACGGCAAAAGAATGGGAATAGATGAGTTTGCGGTTGAAGTCCTCAAAGAACTCCTTTGCTATCCTGCGATCCTTGTTCCAGCCAACGCCGGTGGTAAAGCCGTATATGGGAACGTCTTTTTCCGCCAGATCATACACCAGCTTCCTGGCTGCCTCGAGCCTGGCCTCGGCCTCGGGAGCGATTTCGACCTCCACACCGTTCACTGCGATATCCCAGACTTTTTTGACGGTCAAATTTTTCCCGGTAAGGACAATCTTCATGGTAGAACCGCCCCCTTTGTCGACTATTTACCAGACTCCACGTCGTGTTTATTCCCGGCGTCTGCGAAAATCGGGCTCACGTCCATTTCTACTTTATCAACGAAGAATACCTTGACGAAGGCAACCGTCTGAATGGCAAAAATAAAAAGTACCACAAAGCCGGCCACCGCAGCCAGCGCTTTGACGCCATCGACACCCTGCGCTCCGCCACCGAAAGCGGCCATGACAATGGATACGATCCCCACCGATATCCCCCATACAGCTTTCATGTTTGCGGGAGGTTCCGTGCCAATGGGGACATTCCTCACGCACATTGAGCCAATGTTTGTGAGTGTCGCGTCCGCATTGGTGATGAAAGACGCCAAGATGACCAGGATATTAACTGGAAGAACGATAGCGCCAAGGTTGAAAGGCAGGTGCTTCAAAAATTCCCAGAGGGCCATGACTGCCCCTCCACTTTTAATGGCTCCCACAAGATCCGCTGCTCCAGACGCCTGCATATGGATCGCGCTTGCGCCCCATATGGCGAACCAGAAGAAGCCAAACACCGATGGAAGTATCCAGTTGACAATCATATACTCGCGGACGGTTCTGCCATAGGAAAGCATTGCCAGAAATATCCCCGTGACGGGCGCGTACCCCACCCAGAAAGCCCAGTCAAAGAGCGTCCATGAGCGGGTCAGCGCAGGGCCGCCTATGTCTATCGGGTCAAGGCCCCACAGCCAGAAGTTGTTGAGCCACTCGGCCAACCCCGCCGTGCCGATTCTGAGTATGTAAAGCGTCGGCCCTGTCAGCAGCAACAGGATCATCAACCCATAATAGAACCAGGCGTTGAGACTGCCGACGATTTTCAGCCCTTTATCGAGCCCGATGTATGAC
>CAJPSE010000138.1 GCA_905373185.1 uncultured Fretibacterium sp. | reverse complement strand
CTTGGACGCGAAGGCGGGGGCATGACGATGGAACACAAGACGACCGAAATGTTGGAGAAAGAGGCCGAGAAGCTCTGGGGTGGGATCCAGGGCAAGACACTGACCCCCAAGGACAGGGCGGCCATTCCGCAGCAGGAGATGCCGTCTCGGGATCCGGTCAAGAGGGCCCGTGAGATGGGGGAGGTGGCGCTGGGCTACACGGAGACGCAGGCCAGGGTCGAGGCGGAACGTTGCTTGAACTGCAAGAATCAGCCCTGCGTGAAGGGCTGCCCCGTGGGGGTCCATATTCCGGACTTCATCTCGCACATCCAGAAGGGCGATTTTAAGGCCGCCGTGGACACCATCAAGGAGACGAACCTCCTTCCGGCGATCTGCGGTCGCGTCTGCCCCCAGGAGAAGCAATGCCAGAGCTTCTGCACCGTCGGAAAGATGCTGAAGTCCGTCGAGAAATCCGTCGCGATTGGGCGCCTGGAGCGCTTCGTGGCGGACTGGGAGCGAAACAACAACAAGACCACCGTCCCCACGCCGGCCGCTCCGACGGGCAGGAGGGTCGCCGTCGTCGGTTCCGGCCCTGCCGGATTGACCGTGGCGGCGGACATCCGCAGGGCGGGACACGACGTCACGGTCTTCGAGGCGCTTCAGAAGCAGGGCGGCGTGATGGTCTACGGCATCCCCGAGTTCCGTCTTCCGAAGGAGATCGTGGCCAAGGAGGTCGAGAACCTCAAGAAGATGGGCGTGAAGTTCGAGACGAGCTTCCTGGTGGGGCGCACGGAGACCCTGGAGCAGCTCCTCGACGCCGACGGGTACGACGCCGCCTTCATCGGGACGGGCGCAGGCCTCCCCAAGTTCCTGAACATCGAGGGAGAGAACCTCACCGGCGTCTTCAGCGCCAACGAGTACCTCACCCGCGCCAACCTGATGAAGGCCTACGACACGGAGGGGGCGGACACCCCGCTCTATCAGGCGAAGCGCGTGGCTGTCTTCGGCGGCGGCAACGTCGCGATGGACGCGGCCCGCATGGCCTACCGCCTTGGGGCGGAGAAGGTCTACTGCATCTACCGCCGCACCCGTGCGGAGATGCCGGCCCGCGCCGAGGAGGTGGAGCACGCCTTCGAGGAGGGCGTCGAGTTCCTCTTCCTGAAGAATCCCACCCGCTTCATTCCCCTTGAGACGGAGGACAGGGCCCTGAAAGGGCGCGTCGCAGGGGTCGAGCTGCTGGAATACGAACTGGGGGAGCCCGATGCGTCGGGCCGTCGCAGCCCGGTGGCAAAGCCCGGCACGGAGCACGTGCTGGAGATCGACGCTGCAGTCGTCGCGCTGGGCAACGAATCGAACCCCCTGATGGCGAAGACGACGAAGGGGCTGAACGTCAACAAGCGCGGCAACATCATCGTCGAGGAGGAGACGCAGAGAACCAGCCTGGACAAGGTTTGGGCGGGCGGCGATATCGTCCTCGGCGCGGCGACCGTCATCCTGGCCATGGGCGAGGGACGCAAGGCGGCCGCCAACATCAACGAGTACCTGGCGGGGCTGGGCAGCAAGTAAGCAAGGGGCTCGCCTCAAAACAGGGCTTTATATCCAGTGTTTTTAGAGGGGCCGGGGATTTTGTTCTCCCCGGCCCCTCGTCTTATGCATTTATTCGGCTCGGCTTCGCTACGGCACGACCCAAATGCGTCCCGTCCCCTCCGTGAGGGTCCCGATGAGGGCCGAGCGCTCGAAGCCGTTTTCCCGGCAGAAGCGCAGCAGCTCGTCCGCCCGCTCGGGATCCACGGCCAGCAGCAGCCCTCCGGAGGTCTGGGCGTCGTAGAGCATGTCCAGGGAGGCGAGCGTCGGGGAAAAGGTCTCCGAGACGTCCACCTGTGCCTCGTAGGCCTCCCGGTTCCTGTAGGCGCCCTCCGGCACCAGCCCCATGTCCGCGAGCTCCAGAACTCCGCCGAGGACCGGGACCCGGGACAGGGAGAGTTCGCAGTCCGCGGCGTTCTCGCTGAGCATATCCAGAAGGTGCCCCACGAGCCCGAAGCCCGTGACGTCCGTCCCCGCATGGATGCTTCGGTGCAGCGTCCCGGGGAGCCTGAGGGGAAGGTCGTTGAGGGTGGTCATCCATCGCATGGCCTCCTCGGCCGTCCGGGGGTCCTCGACCATCCCGGCCTTGATCGCCGTGACCGCGATGCCCGTGCCGACGGGCTTCGTCAGGAGGATCCGATCCCCAGGCCGCCCTCCGATGGTGCGCCATATCGTATCCCGGTCCACCTCGCCGTAGACGACGAGGCCGTATTTGGGCTCCTCGTCCTGGACGCTGTGCCCGCCGACGAGGAACGCGCCCGACGCGCGCGTCCTCTCGAAGCCCCCCTCCAGCACCCTCTTCAGGACCTCCAGCCCGAGGGCTTTCGAGGGGAAGCCGACGACGTTCAGAGCCACGATGGGACGGCCCCCCATCGCGAACACGTCGCTGATGGAGTTGGCCGCGGCTATCTGTCCCCAGACGTAGGGATCGTCGGATACGGGCGTGATGAAATCGACGGTGAGAACGCCCAGCCGGCGATCGTCGATCGTCCAGAGGGCCGCATCCTCGCCGCCGCTCCACGTCGCGAGGACCCGGTCGCTCTCGACATGGGGGATCTCCGCCAAAACCTGAGCCAGGTCCGCCGGACCTATTTTGGCGGCTCACCCGCTGGTTCGGGACATCTCCGTCAGGCGCTTCAAGGCGGCCTGTTTGTCCCCGCAGGCCGCGCGCCGGTCGTTACAGGACATCGTCACACAGGTTGGCGCCCAGACGGCGCTCCAGGTCGGATGGCGCGGAGACGGGAAGGAGCAGCATGAGCTTGCTCATCAGCGCCTCGCGCGTCATGTTGCGGACCGGCAGAACCCCCAGGTCCAGCGCACGCCGGCCGACCTCGTAGACCGCGGGGTCGGTCCCCCCGAAGGGCACCTGCCCCCGGAGCACGAAGGGGATTCCCCTGGCAAGTCCCCGTTCGATGGCGGGCAGGAGGCTCTCCCCCATGAAGGGCACGCCGCCAGGCCCATAGCCCTCCAGGACGACGGCCCTGGGTCCGGTGTCCGCGACGGCGTCTAGAAAACGGGCCGGGAGCCCGGGAAAGATCGGGACGAGGGCGACGTTCGTCTCGACCGCCGGGGACGGCCCCCAGGGACGCTCGGCAGAGAGGGCCGGTACCTGGGCCGTGAGCCAGGCAACCTTGTGGGTCCCCCGGTCCCTCATCTCCCCGAGGAGGGGGTAGTCCACACCGACGAAGGCGTTTTTTCTGCGGCTGTCGATCTTGGTGACCCGGGGGCCGTGGAGGAGCAGGCCCGCGAAGGCGACGGAGACGCCCCGGCGCTTGTACATCGCGAGCTGCAGCGCGAAGTGGAAGGCCGCGTAGACGTTCCCCGAGGCGTCGCTGCCGGGGGCCTCGGCAGAGAGCATGGAGCCGGTGAGGACGACGGGGACGGAGACGTCGTTCAGGAGGTAGGACAGCGCGGAGGCGGTCCACGCCATGGTGTCCGTGCCGTGAAGCATCACAATGGCGTCCGAGCGCGCGGCATTGTCCCGGATGCACTCGGCCATGACAAGCCAGTCGGAGGGGTGCATGTTGGAGCTGTCCTTGGACATCAGGTCAACGACGGCGACGTCGTGCTCGAAGCCCATCAGATCGGGACAGGCGCGAAGCAACCGTTCCCCTGCGAGGCCGGGTTGGAGGCCTTTCTCCGAGTCCACGGACGCGATGGTCCCGCCGGTGGTCAATAGCGAAATTTTCATGGCTGGATCCCTCCTGCTGAAGTAGATGATGAGGTAGGGAAAACGATACGAACATCGTAACGGAGCGCCGCCGGGCGCACCAGCGAAGAATCGCCGAATGCCCCGAATCGGAAAGGCTGAGGCACGCCCACCGTTTCAGCTATCGCCCGCCTTCCCCCTCCGTTTTAGGGCGGTCCTCCGTGACGCGGGCCACCCACAGAACGCCGCCGTCCTCCCCGACGATCTCGACGAGCTCGCCCGGAGGGAGTTTTTGCGGATCGCGGGTCCGCGCGGGCAGTTCCATGCGCCCGGCTCGGGTGTCGGCCATGACCTTGCCCTGTCCGGCTCCCGAGCCTGCGATGGTGATGTAGACGGAAGCTCGGGAGCCGATCAGGTGCTCCAGCTCCAGGCTGCCGTCCTCCTGGAACCCGAGGAACGTCCTGATCAAGAGGAGCGAGGCAAGGACGAAGACCACGCCGGCCGCGATGCCAAAGGCCGAGGAGAGCCCCGGCGCGACGCCGGACAGGAGGCTCGCCAGGGTCACCCATCCGTAGCCGATGAAGAAGCCCACAAAATTACGCAGGGAAAGGTAGCTGGAGAACCCCGGAGCATGGTCGTGGATCTCTCCATAGTCGAAGTCCGCGTCGGGGGAATCCGCGTCTCCGCCGTCCTCCCCCATGCCGAGGGTCTGCAGGAGAAAGATTGCGGAGGCGAGGCCCCCTATGGCCGCGTGCGTCCACTCCCAGGGCGTCATTGGGCTTTATCCGCACTCCCGGGGGCCGGTCGATCCGGCTGACGGGGAGGCTTCTCGTCCTCCCTGCGACCCAGAAGCCCGGGGCCGATGACGCCGGTCATCTTGAGCAGATCCTGCAGCGGGGGCAGGCTGGTCGCGTAGTCGCGGACGAGGCTGGAGATGGAGTTCCCGCCCCCCGCGCCCCCATCCCAGACGGTGACCTTGTCGATCTTGAAGTTCGAGATGGCCTTGGCCTGGATTTCCATCATCGCGGGGACGCGATCCGCCATCATCAGCAGGAATGCGGCGTTTGCATCGCCGCCGGAGGCCTCCACCAGCTTCCGGATGCCCTCGGCGTTCGCCTCGAAGATGGCCTTCATGCCCTCTGCACGGCCCAGCATCTCGTTCTTGATGCGCTCTCCCTCGCCGAGGCCCTCGCGCCGCTGCTGCTCCATCAGGGCC
>CAJPSE010000137.1 GCA_905373185.1 uncultured Fretibacterium sp. | reverse complement strand
TCTCCGGTCAGTTCGAGAACAGGGAACGGCTGCCTTTGAACGTGGTCAAGCAGACGCCCTCCGCGCCCGATGAAATTCAGGCGATCTCCGGCGCCACCATCACCTCCTCCGCCGTGACCGCCGGGGTCAACGCCGCGGCGGACTACTGGAAGCGTAATATCGAGGGGGGCCTGAAATGACAAATCCGTTAAAGATCGTGACCAACGGAATCCTGAACGAGAATCCGACCTTCGTCCAGTGCATCGGGCTTTGTCCGACGCTCGCCGTATCCACCAGCGTCATGAACGGCATGGGCATGGGGGTCGCCGCGATGTTCGTCCTGATCGCCTCCAACGCCGCCATCTCCCTCCTTCGCAAGGGGGTTCCCGAGGAGATACGCATCCCTATCTTCATCGTCGTCATCGCGGGGTTCGTCACCGTCATCCAGTTCCTGATGGCGGGCTTCGCCCCCGAGCTCAACAGGGCGCTGGGCATCTTTATCCCGTTGATCGTCGTAAACTGCATCATTCTGGCACGTGCCGAGGCGTTCGCGTTCAAGAACGGCGTCCTCGCCTCCGCCTTGGACGGTCTGGGCATGGGGCTGGGCTTCACCGCCGCCCTGACCTTCCTGGGCTCCATTCGCGAGTTTCTGGGGAACGGGACCCTCTTCAACGTGCCCGTCGCCCCCGCGGGCTTTCAGCCCGCCCTCCTGATCGTGCTCGCCCCCGGCGGCTTCATCGTGCTGGGGGTCTGCATGGCGGGCTTCCGCGCCCTCCAGGCCTGGTGGGCCGAACGCCGCGGCCGCCCCCGGCCAGAGGCCCCGCTCGGCTGTTCCGGCTGCGCCATGAGCGCGGTCTGCGGCGCCGGTGAGCCCGAGGCCGCACCCAAGGCCGCCGAGGAAGGGGGCAAGGCCTGATGGATCTGCTGCTGCTCTTCGTCAGCTCCATATTCATCCACAACATCCTGCTGTCTCGCTTCCTGGGGTGCTGCCCCTTCATGGGCGTCTCCACCAGGCTGGAGACGGCCAGGGGCATGGGGTTGGCCGTGGTGTTCGTCATCATGCTCTCGTCCCTGATGACGTGGCTGGTCTATCACTACGTGCTCGTGCCCCTGCATCTGGAGTATCTCTACACGCTGTCGTTCATCCTCGTGATCGCGGCCCTGGTGCAGTTCGTCGAGCTGGCGCTGAAGAAGCTGAACCCTGGGCTCTACAAGTCGCTGGGGATCTTCCTGCCCTTGATCACGACCAACTGCGCGGTTCTGGGCGTCGCCGTCATCAACATGAACGAGAACTACACCCTGGCCCAGTCGCTCGTCAACGCGCTCGGCTCCTCCCTCGGCTTCCTGCTCGCCATCACCTTGATGGCGGGGATACGGGAGCGCCTGGACCAGAACGACGCCATTCCCAAGTGTTTGAGGGGCCTGCCCCTTGCGCTCGTCACCGCCGGGCTGATGTCCATCGCCTTCATGGGCTTCAGCGGCATGGTCAAGTAGCCGGGAGGGGGGACGAACATGGACTTCATGTACGTTTTGTTCTATCCCACGGCGCTGATGGGGGCCCTGGGTCTGGTCTTCGGTGTGCTGCTGGCCCTGGCCTCCGTGGCCTTCTTCGTCAAGCCGGACCTTCGGGTCCAGCTGATCCGCGAGGCCCTGCCCGGCGCCAACTGCGGAGGATGCGGCTACCCCGGGTGCGACGGCTACGCCGAGGGCGTCGTGGCCGACGGGGCCAAGACGAACCTCTGTTCCGTCGGAGGAGCCGAGGTCACGGCACGCATAGCGGAGATCATGGGGGTACAGGCCGAGGAGACCGTCCCCATGCGCGCTTTCCTGAAGTGCAAGGGGACCCCGGCGCGTTCGCCGCGCACGGTCCTCTACAGCGGCATCCAGGACTGCCGTTCGGCGGCCATCCTGCCCGGTGGGTCCCCCAACGCCTGTCCCTTCGGCTGCATGGGGTTCGGTACCTGTGTCGAGGTCTGCGCCTTCGGCGCGCTTTCCATCGTGGATGGGTTGGCCACGGTGGACGCGTCGAAGTGCACCGGCTGCGGCGCCTGTGTCGCCGTCTGCCCGAAATCCGTACTGACGCTGATCCCCAAGAGGGAAAACGTCGCCGTGGCCTGCAACTCCCACTGGAAGGGGCCGACGGTCAAGAAGGTGTGCAGCATCGGCTGCATCGGCTGCGGAGTCTGCGCCAAGGTCTGCCCGGCGACCGCCATCACGATGGATCGCGACCTCGCGGTCATCGATCCGGAGAAGTGCGTGAACTGCGGCACGTGCATCGCCAAGTGCCCGTCCAAGTGCATCGACTCCATGCCCGCCTGCTGAAGCCGCGAGAAGCCGGGGGCATCCTGGCCCCGGCCATATAATGGGAATGAGAGAGGCGTAAGCGCGAAGAGGATGCCCCTGCGGGGCATCCTCTTCGCGTCGGGGTGGCCGTTACCGGCCATCCAGTTCATGGAGCAATCTCGATCATCAACAGGGATGTGCCCCTGCCGGGCCATCTCCTCAAATTGTACGAGCAGTTCTTTTTCTTCTTCGATGGACAAGTAGGCTCTGCATCTTTTTGTGGGACGTCTGCGCAGACCGTCAACGCCCCTGTCGATAAAGGCCGACCAGAAGATGCGGACCTAGTTGGGATGATAGCCTGTGATGGGACTGATTTGCCCAGCAGTCATGCTTTTGGTGATCCGCAGCAGAACACATTGAGCCCGACGATATTCCCGGGCATCCTGGACTTGATTGAGAAACTCCATGAGTTTTTTTATTAACACGATGTTCGGAATGGGACGCTACGGACGCATACCTATTTAATTTGTCCCTAACGCGATTTGGTATTAACACTGTTTTTGCAAACAGTCCCTGCTAGGTGCTCTTTTTTTACCTGCGGTTTTGGAATTGGAATAAAATCAGCAGCTTGGGGCTTCGCCCCAAACCCTACTCATCAAAATCTTGGGGCTTCGCCCCAAACCCCACTCAAGGGACTCGTCCCTTGAGAATCCCACTTAAAACGGCCCCTTATTCTAACCTTGAGAATCCCACTTAAAACGGCCCCTTATTCTAATTCCAGATCATTCGTAGACGATAGACAGAGAGCCAAGCATACAAAGAAATACGTCGGGAACGGAATTTGCAAAGCATCCAAGATAAACCTTTACTTACGTCGACAACGCGGTAACGGTACCGCGTGTCGACGTAAGCGACTGACACGCCATTCAAGACCTGCCGGTCTTGAAGAGGCGGTCATCTGCTTAAACGAAGTATACGAGTGATTTGGAATTAGAATCATCCCAGCCCTTCCGGCTCATAGGCCCCCAACAGCTCGGGCGTATAATTCCCCTCCCCGTCCCGGACGAAGAGCGGCGGCTCGACCGTGAGCCCCTCTCCTCCGCCCTTCACGCACTCGAGCAGAAAGACGTTTGAAGGGCGACCGATGCAGGGATGGACCAGCCTCAGCCTCTTGGGAACCAGGTTGGCCCGAAGCGCCGCCCCCACGAAGGAGGCCATCCGCTCCGTCCGAAAGACGGCGAAGAATCGCCCGCGCCCCCTCAGGAGCCGCGCCGCGGCCGCCGCGACGTCATCGACGGAGCAACAGGCCCCCTGGCGGGCGATGGAACGGGCCGCGACGGGGCTCTCCCGTCCCCTGCCGGGCGATTCGTAGGGGGGGTTGGCGACGACCCCGTCAAAGGCGCCGGAGGGCAGCAGGGACGGGTCACGCAGGTCGCCGCACCGAAACGAGACGCGCGTCTCCAGCCCGTTCTCGCGCCCGTTGCGCTCCGCCATGGCGGCGAGGTCCGGCTGGAGCTCGAGCCCCACGATACGGAACCCCTCGGGGAAACGCAGGGCCAGCATCAGGGATACCGCCCCGGCTGCGGCCCCCAGCTCGACAAAGCTCGACCGCCCTCTCGGAGGACGACGCACCCAGGAGGCCAGCAACACCGTGTCCAGGTTGACGCGGGGCCCCGCCTCGGGCTGCCAGAGCCGAAGGCGGCCGTAGAGGATGTCGTCGTGCGTCATGGGCCGTCTCCTTTAACGATAATGCTCAACGTCGATCCCCACGATGCGCGACAACCCCGGCTCCACCATCGTCACCCCATAGATCAGGTCGGCCCGCTCCATCGTCGTGCGGCGGTGCGTCATGACGATCAGCTGGAGCGAGCGGGAGTATTCCTTCGCGAGGTCGGCGAACCGGATCAGGTTGTACTCGTCCAAAGCCGCGTCCACCTCGTCCAGGACGGCCAGGGGCATCTTCGCGACCTCGAGGGCCGAGAAGAGGTGCGCGATGGCGGTCAGAGATTGCTCCCCCCCCGAGAGCTGCGAGATGTTCTGGAGCTTTTTGCCGGGCGGGCGGGCGTAGATCTCGACCCCGCGCTCCCAGACGGAGCCCTCCTCCTGCAACGTCAGCCGTGCCTCCCCCCCCGCGAAGAGGCGTTGGAAGAGCGCGTTGAAGCGGCTGTCGATGTCCGCCATGGCGCGCGAGAAGGAGGCCTCCACCTGCGCGTCCGTCTCCTCGATCAGGGTCCGCAGCTCGCCGACCCCATTGCGGACGTCCTCCAGCTGCTCGGTGAGGAAATCGACCCGCTCGGTCAAGGAGACGTCCTCCGACAGGGCCCCCAGGTTGTAGTTCCCCAACGCCCTCAGCTCGCGCTCCAGACGCCGCAGGGAACCGGTGAGATCGCGCCCTCCCTCGACCTCCCCCGCCTCCGCGGCGTTGTAGGGATACTTGTCGTCCCAGAGCTCGATCAACTGCCCCCGCTCGGCCTGGACCGAGGACAGCCGCTCCGCCGTCCCCGCGATCTCGCCGCTCAGGGACGCGAGCGACGCAGAGGCCCTCTGCTCCCGGCCGCGAAGGCGCTCCAGCCGGAGGTGCCCCCGGCGGACCTTCCCCCGCTCCTCCTCCAACTTTCGGCGGAGCTCCGTCTCGTCCCGATGGACCGAAAGGCACTCCCGTCCGATGCGCAACAGGGTTTCCCGGCCGGCACGCTCCTCGCTCTCGCCGGCCCTCAACTCCTCCAGCGCCTCCACGAGTCCGCGGCGGTACATGTATATCCCGTATTC
>CAJPSE010000136.1 GCA_905373185.1 uncultured Fretibacterium sp. | reverse complement strand
CAGCGTTCTGTCAATATCGCCAAAAGTCAAGAGCAGGTCACGGTAATATTCATACTGTTTTTTTCGCGCCGTGAGCTCCGCATGAAGTTCCGCCGAGAGCTTTGCCGTGAGAGCCGAAAAACTATCCAAAATGCGGACAATTTCGCTTTGTACCGGCAGAGGGGGGAGGGGCATCTTAAATCGCACAAACCTTGTCATATCGACAGACTCAAAGCTGGAGATATTTGTATTCTCCAAACACCATTGGTCCAATTTAAAGCAATAGTAGAAGGCGAACATGGGGTCAACCCGCTCAACAAACTCCTTTTTGCGTGTAAGGTACGTAAATCTCTGATTTGCCAAGGATGCAACAGTAATTAACGCGTGCTCCCCTATTGTCGCAGAGGTTGCCACAATAATCGAGTTGGCAGGGAACAGGTTTCCCTTAACAGCTTCCAGTGTGATATGCTGCAAAGAATCGGACAAAATACGTCCATTCTCCCTTATATCCTCCATTCGGAACCATGGAACAGTCCCCTTTTTCCAAAAAGACGGGTTTGATTTCGATGGAGTATATCCATTTTTCAAATCAAATATCTCTCTTAATTCATAAAAATCAACCCCATCCGGGCAATGTTCCCGTATCAGCTCTTCCAGCCGACTCATGGCCGCTTGCCTTCCTTCAGCATCCGCCGCACCGCGCGGTCGAAGTCCGAGGTGATCTTCTGGGTTTTGTTGAACGTCGCGTACTCCTCTTCGGCCTTTGCGTCCGCGGTGCCCCTGGATATTTTCCCTTTGTCATGCAAAACATCATAGCGGCGAAAGGCCAGAAATTCATTGACGCTGGCGGCGAACTCCTCCATGGTAAAGGTGTTCTCCCGCTCGATCAGATCTTCGATGTAGTCGAAGTATCCCGATACGGTTCGTTCCAACTGTCGAATTTGCTTTTCGCCCAGGTAGTTTTTTGCGACGGTCACGTCCGATTTCAGGATGCGTCCGTCCGGGGCGTTCTTCCAGGTGGTCAGCCCCATGTTCTCCTTGTGCCTGTCTGCCTCGGCATGGATGATCTCGGCGGCGGTTCGCCCCATTATGGCATAGCGGTAGCCGACGGAGATAATAGCGTCCAGGTTGTAGAACTGCACTTCTCTTGCTTGTGTTTTTTCGGGCATTGCCCCATGTAAAGTGGTTATTTCCATTTTGGAAACAACCACTCCTTCATCCAGTTCGCCTTCGTTGAAAATATTTTTCAAATGCTTGTTGATCGCAGGCGGTTGAACGCCAAACAGCTCCGCCATGGTCTTTTGCGTCAGCCAGACGGTCTCATCCCGGATGACGGCGTTGACGGCAACGTTCTCCTCCGCGGAGCGGTACATCAAAAAACGGAACTCGCCATTCATGCCCCCACCTCGATCTCCGCGATGATCCTGCCGATCTCGTCGCGCAAAACCTGCTCACGGGCAACGATTTCCGCAATCTCCGCGTTGAGGCTGGCGATATCGACCCTTTCCCTCGTGTCCTCACGTTCGACATAGGTCGTGACGGAGAGGTTGTAATCCTGATCCGCGATCTCTCCGTTCGGCACAAGCCTCGTGAAGTACGCCCTATCCTCCCGTTCGGCATAGGCGGTGACGATGGCGTCGATGTTGTCCTGCGTCAACTTGTTGCTGTTCGTCACCTTGACGAACTCCCGGGAGGCATCGATGAACAGGGTGGCGTTCTCCGCCTTGGACCGCTTCAGCACCAGGATGCAGGTGGCGATGCTGGTGCCAAAGAAAAGATTGTCGGGAAGCTGTATCACACAGTCGACAAAGTTGTTGTCGATCAGGTATTTCCGTATCTTTCGCTCCGCTCCGCCCCGGTACATCACGCCGGGAAAGCAGACGATGGCCGCCGTCCCGCTGGACGCCAGCCACGAGAGGCTGTGCATGATGAAGGCGAGGTCGGCCTTCGACTTTGGGGCCAGAACGCCCGCCGGAGAAAAGCGGGGGTCGTTGATCATCAGGGGGTTGGCGTCCCCCTCCCAGCGGATGGAGTAGGGGGGATTGGACACGATGGCCTCAAACGGCTCGTCGTCCCAGTGCCGGGGATCGGTCAGCGTGTCGCCGTGGGCGATATCGAACTTGTCGTAGTCGATATCGTGCAGAAACATGTTGATGCGGCAAAGGTTGTAGGTCGTGATGTTGATCTCCTGCCCGAAAAAACCCAGCCGCACGTTCTCCCTGCCGAGGACCTTCGCCGCCTTCAAGAGCAGGGAACCTGAACCGCAGGCCGGGTCATACACCTTGTTGATCTCCGTTTTGCCGTGAACCGCAATACGGGTCAACAGTTCGGACACCTCCTGCGGGGTGAAGTATTCTCCGCCGCTTTTCCCAGCGTTGGAGGCGTACATCCCCATCAGGTACTCATAAGCGTCTCCGAAAGCGTCGATCGTGTTATCTTGGTAACGGCCAAGCTTCATATCCGCTACGCCGTTCATCAGTTTGACAAGGCGTTCGTTTCTTTTGGCGACGCTGCCGCCTAACCTGTTGCTGTTGACGTCAATGTCGTCAAACAAGCCCTTGAAATCCTCCTCGCTGGGGCTGCCCTGCGCGGAAGCCTCGATATTGCGGAACACGGCCTCCAGCGTTTCGTTCAGGTTTTCGTCCTGCACCGCCCTCCGGCGGACGTTTTCAAAGAGCTCGCTGGGCAGGATAAAAAAACCTTTTGCCGCCACCAATCCCGCACGGGCCTCCTCCGCCTCCGCGTCGGAGAGCGCGGCATAGTCGAATCCGGCATTGCCGGCCTCCTGTTCGCCCTCATTGATGTATACCGCAAGGTTCTCGGAGATATAGCGATAAAACAGCATTCCGAGGACATATTGCTTGAAGTCCCAGCCATCCACGCTGCCCCGCAGGTCATTGGCGATGCTCCATATCACGCGGAAAAGCTCCGCACGCTCCCGTTCCTTTCGTGAGTCCGTCATGATATCCCTCTGTCCCTATGAGCCCAGGCGGGCCAGTTCCTCCCCAAACACCTCCGCCGCGGCAACGGCCCGGGCATAGAAGGCGGTGGCGCGCTCGCGCTTGTTTCGGATCCGCTCCGCAAGGGGGGGAAAGATCCCCAGATTCGTGTTCATCGGCTGGAAATGCCTCGGGTCGGCCCCACGCAGATAGCGCAGCAGCGAGCCCACGGCCGTCTCCCCGGGCCATTCCGGCAAGGGAAGCCCCTCCAGGAGCCGGGCGGCGTTTACCCCGGCAACCAGGCCCATCGCCGTGCTCTCCATGTAGCCCTCCACGCCCGTGATCTGCCCCGCCAAGAACAGGTCCCCGCGCCCCAGGGGCAGAGGACGCAGATGCGCGTCCAGCACCGCAGGGGCGTTGACCGACGTGTTGCGGTGCATCACGCCGAATCGGACGAACTCCGCGTGCTCCAGGCCGGGGATCATCGAGAACACGCGCCGCTGCTCGCCCCACTCGAGCCCCGTCTGAAACCCCACGAGGTTGTAGAGCGTCCCCTCGGCGTTGTCCCGGCGCAGCTGCACCACAGCCCAGGGCTCCCGGCCGGTCCGCGGGTCGGGGAGCCCCACGGGCTTCATGGGGCCAAACCGCAGCGTGTCGGGCCCGCGGTCGGCGATGGCCTCGACGGGCATGCAGCCCTCGAAGTACATTCCCCTCTCGAAATCGTGGGGCAGAGCACGCTTCGCGGCCAGGAGCGCCTCCAGGAACGCCGCGTACTCCTCCCCCGTCATGGGGCAGTTGATGTAGTCGTCGCCGCGCCCGTAGCGCCCGGCGACGTAGGCCTTGTCCATGTCGACGGACTCGAGCGTCACGATGGGGGCCACCGCGTCGAAGAACGCCACGTATTCGTGCCCCAGCGCCTCGCGCAGGACATGGGCCAGCGGCTCCGCCGTCAGGGGACCGGTGGCGAGGACCGTGGGCCCCGTGGGGATCGTGCGGACCTCCTCCCGGACGAGGGCGATGTTGGGGTGTCCCAGGATGCGCTCCGTGACGAGCGTGGAGAAGCGCTCCCGATCCACCGCCAGGGCCCCGCCCGCGGGGACGCGGGAGGCGTGCGCGCACTCCAGAACGAGGGACCGGAGGATCGCGAGCTCCGCCTTCAGGATGCCCGCGGCGGCCGTCTCCCCCTCCGCACCGAAGGAGTTGCTGCACACCACCTCCGCGAGCCGGTCGGTCGTGTGGGCGGGGGACATGACGAGGGGCCGCATCTCGAACAGGCGGACCGGGACACCCCGCTCCGCCAGCTGCCAGGCGGCCTCGCAGCCGGCCAGTCCTCCCCCGACGACGCTGCAGACGGGCAGGTGACGGGCGCCGGCGAGCCGTTCGGGGGGCCTGTCAATCATCGGATGGGGCCTGATCCTGTTCCTTATAACCGCACGCCTGACAGAAGCGCGTCTTGCCGCGCCTGAAAAGCTCCTCGCCGCACTCCGGGCACTTCTCGCCCGTGGGCGGGTTCCAGGAGATGTAGTCGCAGTCCGGGTAGCGGGAGCAGCTGTAGAAGGTCTTGCCCTTCTTGCTGCGGCGCTTCACGATCTCCCCGCCGTTTTCCTCCCCGCATTTGGGGCACTTCACGCCGATGGTGGACAGAATGGCGCGCGTGTAGCGGCACTCCGGGTACCCGGTGCAGGCGATGAACTCGCCGAAGCGGCCGCGCTTCTTCACCAGTGCCTTGCCGCACTCGGGGCAGTCCTCGCCTATTGGCTCGGGCTCCGGCAGGGGCACCCTGTCGGCCCCGCGCGCCTCCTCCACCGTCCTGGAGAACTCGGTCCAGAACTCGCGCACCACGTCCAGCCAGCGGCGCTTGGCCTCCTCGACCTCGTCCAGCTCCTTCTCCATCTGAGCGGTGAACCCCGCATCGACGATGGAGGAGAGGTCCTCGCGGTCGAAGTACCGCTTGAGAAACTCGTCCACCGTCATGCCCAGCGATGTGGGGAAAAGCCGCTTCTCCTCGTTCTTCTCCACGTAGCCGCGTCCGAAGAGCGTATCGACGATCGTCGCGTAGGTGGAGGGACGGCCCACCCCGTCCTCCTCCAGCGTCTTGATCAGGGTGGCCTCGGAGTAGCGGGCGGGCGGGGAGATCGTGAAGCGCCGCAGCAAGAAGGGCAAG
>CAJPSE010000135.1 GCA_905373185.1 uncultured Fretibacterium sp. | reverse complement strand
CATCGTGGGCGATCCCCCCCGTGAGGATAACGGCATCGACGGGCTCCCCGACCGAGACGGCCTGGGCCCCGACCTCCTTGGCGATCTGCCAGACCATGGCCCGGCGATAAAACGCGGCCGTCTCGTCCCCGGCCCGGATGCGCCGGTTGACCTCCAGCATATCGTTCGTCCCGATATAGGCCCGAAGCCCGCCGCCGGAGGTCAGCTTCCGCCGGATATCCCCCTCGCTGTACCGCCCGCTGAAACAGAGGCGCGCAAACTCCCCGACCGGCAGCCCACCGGCCCTGTCCAGCGAGAAGGGACCCCACTCGTTGGCGCTGTTCACGTCGACGGCGCGTCCCCGCCTGTGAGCGACGACGCTGATGCCGCCCCCCAGGTGGACGACGACGCAGTTAAGCTCGTTCCAAGGTTTTCCGAGGTCGTGCGCCGCACGCCGGACCATCGCCTTGACGTTGAGCGCGTGCAGCAGGGAGGGCTTGGGCAGCTCGGGAAGCCCCGTGATCCTCGCCTCCGGCGCCATCTCGTCCACGCACACGGGATCGACGATAAAGGCGGGGATCCCCAAGGGCTCCGCCAGGGCAAAGGCGAGGACCCCCCCGAGGTTCGAGGGATGATCCCACGGCCTACCCAGCCTGAGACGATCCACCAGTACCGGATCGACGCGATACGTCCCACCGGGCAGGGGGTCGATGATCCCGCCGCGCCCGACGACGGCGTCCAGCCGGACCGCTTCGCCGTCGTGCACCGCAAGGGCCGACCGGACGAGCCCAAGGCGAAAATCGAGCTGTTCCGAGACCGCGTCGAACGGCGCAAGCTCCTCCGCTGCATGGCGAAGGACATCCTGCCACACGCACGACTCGTCCTCGAAGCGGGCCAGTTTGGTGCTGGTGGAGCCGGGGTTGATCGTCAAAACGGAGAACGCCATCGGGGCACCTTCCTCCCTTCGCTTCCCCACATTTATTCCAGCCACTTCCGGATATGGTCCAGGTAGAGCCTCGACAGGCGCAACGTCATGGGGCCCGGCCTGCCGGTCCCGACCGTCCGATCCCCGACCCTCACGACGGGCAGCACCTTCTTGACGCTCCCCGTGATGAATGCCTCGTCGGCCAGGGCCAGCTCCGACAGCATCGGACAGCGCTCCTCCACGGATATGCCGGAACCGTTCGCGAGCTCCAGGATCGCCCTGCGCGTGGTCCCCCCCAGGACGCGGGACAGCGGGGCCGTGATCAACGCCCCGTCCCGGACAAGGAAGAACGAGCTGTGCCCCGCCTCGGTGATCTCCCCCCCTGGGCAGTAGAGCACCTCGAAGGCGCCCGAGGGGAGGGCATAGGCCGCCCGGTAGTCGACGCTCTTGACCTTGGGATTCTCGCGGCCTCCGTCCACGGGCTGGAGAGCTACGCCCGTCTCGTAGAGCCGGAGGGACGGAAGGTCCAGCCGCTCGAAGACGACAAAGAAACGCGGGGACACGAACCCCCTTTCCTCATCGAAGACATCCCCTCCGGTGAGGTAGACCTTGACCTGGAGCTCCGCGTCCAGGCGGGCGATTCCCTCCTTCACGACATCCCGCATCTCACCGAGGGAGAGCGCCGGACGAATCCGCAGACGTTCCGCCCCGGCCAGGAGGCGCTCCAGATGGGGTGTCAGCATCAGGGGCCTCCTCTCGTAAGTCCCGACCGTCTCGAAGACCCCGACGCCCCGTTGGATTATCAGGTCGCTGACGGGCAGAACCGCCTCTGCCGGAGGGACAAAACGCCCATCGATATGACACAGTTCCATGTCACCAATACACTCCAATCCGAACTCCAATCCGAGGTGATGGCGCCCTCTCTCTCATATTGTTACGACAGGGCCGCTCTGTCAAGAGGGAAGCGCTTCGAATCGATCGTCTCTCTCCAATCATACCATCCCCATATAACATTTGTCCTGCATTTGGATGCATGGACGTCAAGAACGCAAAAATTCAAATCCTCTCTCCCCCCCCTGCTGTTGCATTTAGATTGTAACTCCAAGCTTCCTAATAAAACTGAGAGCGGGCAAGCCAATAAATGGCTTTGAGGTAATTTCTTGGAACCCCGCTGCCCGTGGCATAGAGTCGGGTCAAGCGGCGCCGTGCATGAGCGTCCCCCTGCTCCGCGGCCCTGGCATACCACACGGCAGCCTTGCCGTCGTTCTTCTCAACTCCATCCATTGGGGCAAATGTCGTATCATACATTTCCCCCATCAAAAACTGAAGCTGAACATCCCCAGCCTCAGCCATCCTTTCAAGGCCGCCAAGTGTTTCCTGCCGCACATCCGGCGCGGCGCCCCCCTGTAGAATGAGCTGCGAGGGCAAGGCGCTGACGGCCTTCAACCCATGATATTTTGCGTAGGATTGATTCTTCCAATCCGATGGCCAGGGCCGCAAATCCGTGAAAAACAACAGTTTCGGCCTGGCCGTCAGCAGCGGGACTACGGCATCCATCCGCCCCATCTCCCTCTGACATGTCAGCAACTCCTCACGCAGCTTCAACTCGGCCCGATAGACAGGCGCAATCCTCAGATCCTCGATCAGAGCAATAAAATTGGGGCTCAGAAGCAGGCATAAACTCAACAGAACCCAACGCCATCTGAAAAGCCGCAAAGCGCGTATGCGCTCGAGCGTCTTTTCCCGCCTATAACCAAAGGACCAGAGCAAAAACCAGGCGGTCCCCATCAGCCAGAGCAACAGGCTCTCCGCCCGTCCAGGAAGCCCGGCACCCGTCCCCCACCCGGCTATAGCCTGCATCAGCGGCGCAGTCAAAACCGTAATCAGCCCGATATGCCACGCCCTGAGACGATGAGCGCCCCCCTCGTCGAGCGGCGGAACGTTTCGGGTTATCGAGGGCAGGAAGAGCAGAAAGACGTACACGATCGGATTCGTGAAGAACTTGACGACGGTCAAGGAACCGAAGACCGCCGCGACCCCCAGGGTTCTGAAAAACCTCGGCAAAAAGGCGACCGCTGTTATTCCCCCCATACGGATTGCAGTTCCCGGCGCCAGTAGGATCACGAGAAAAGCCAGGAGAGAGGCAAACAGAAAAATGACAGCCCGCCTCGCCTTCGCGGCCTCACCCAGATAAAGAAAATAAAGGGCTGCCAGGAAGGCCAGAAGGATCTGCATCACGCTGATGGGTTCCAGCAGCGTCCCATTCAAAAACAGCAGGACGGAACAACTCCAGAATGCCGGACCGATATCGTTTTCACGAAACGCCTTTACCGCCAGTGCAAGGGCAAAAAGGGCAAAGGCCGTCGCCCAGGTATAGGGCATACCGCACAACCAATAAAGAGTCTCGTTCAGAGAGGGAAGGACAGACAGCGTTGCAGCCTGCAGCAGAAGTGCGGCAACCGTTTTGTCACGAACGGAAAGCCCCGGGACAAGGGCCCCCAGGCAGAAGTAGAGGGCCATGACGGACAGCAGGACCGTCACCGGAGACAGGAGTCCATAGAAAGAGCCCGCATCCAGGGACGCCGCAAGAGAGAGCAAAAAGGTGTTGAACACCCTCCCCGTCCATTGGCAGTAATACAATCTCTGCACGTCGATAAAGTCTAAGCCCGAGACAGCCTCAAAAAAGTTATAATCGTCAGCGGATGGGCGGGCATAGAAGCCGATACAGCAGAAGAGAAGAATATATAAAGCCCCCAACAGGATGAGAACGATATCCTGTTTTCCGAAAGATTTTTCCATCTCCTCTTTTGCCCTCATCGAGATGTCCCGAGCTTCCAACGTTTGTTCGGCCTCACGACGCATGGCGTATCATCCTCTTCTCAGGCAATGAACATCGCGCACCACATAAACGGGTCTTTTCTTGCTCTCTATGTAGGCCCTGCCGAGATACTCTCCCAAGATTCCGATGCCCAGGAGCTGCAGCCCTCCAAAAAAGAGGATCAGGCAAAGCAGTGAGGCGTAGCCTGGAACTTCTATACCCAAGGCCAGGGTCCTCAAGACGATGTAAGCCCCGTATACAAAAGCGCCGAACGCCGTGAGGCTGCCCAGATAAAACCATATGGTCAGGGGGAAGGTACTGAAGGAGGTAATACCCTCGACGGCAAGTTTCCAAAGCCGCCATCCGTTGAATTTCGTCTCCCCGGCAGCCCGAACCTCTCGAACGTAGTCGATGACACAGCTCTTGAATCCCACCCACGCAAAAAGCCCCTTCATGAAACGGTGTGTCTCGTGCAGGGCTCCCAGGGCTTCCACCACCTTACGGTCCATCAAGCGGAAATCCCCCACGTTCTCGGGCAACTCCGGACAGGAGATCCTGTTGTGTACCCTATAGAACATCTGCGCGGTCACCCGCTTCAGCCACGAATCGGACGTGCGGTCGGCCCGGCGCGCCAGGACAACCTCATACCCCTCCCGCCATTTTGCGAGCATGGCGGCAATCAACTCGGGAGGATCCTGGAGGTCCGCATCGATCGGAACCACCACATCCCCTCTGGAATGATCCAACGCTGCGGTCAAAGCCGCCTCCTTTCCGAAATTTCTGGAGAGATCGACCACACAGACGCGCTCATCCTTTTCGGCCTGATTCATAAGGAGTGAAAGGGTCCCGTCATGGCTGCCGTCGTTGACGCAGACAATTTCGAAGTCCTCTCCAATCCCCTCCATCACCGAGACAATCCGTTGAAAAAAGAGAGGCAAAACCGCCTCCTCGTTATAACAGGGGCATAGAATCGAGATCATTTCATCTTTTCCATTTCATTTTTTCCCCGGAGGAACGGACGCATAAAGCTTCTTACTTTTTAGGACAACGTTATAGGAAGGGTTGGCTTGCTTGATAAGCGCGGACATCACCTCGGGATCATCTGGAAGATGATAGGTGCACAGAGCCAGCTTTGGAGCAAAACGCCTCAACGTCTCCTGTGCGCCCATCAGCATGTAACGTTCATACCCCTCTATGTCTGCCTTGATGAAATCGACTCTCGGCAAGGCATTTTGCCTCACGAAGTCGTCAAGCCGAACCGTTTCTACCGCTGTCTCAGCGCTTTCTCCAATACACATATTTTTCAAAAATGAGCTTGCCCCTGTGTTGCAGGCGTCATAAAAAATAGAGCTGCTGGTATTCTCGTCTCCCAATCCTTTTTTGACAGGGACAATGTGGGGATTGAGCGCAGCTGTTTGGGAAAGATATCCAAAGGCCGGCTCAAG
>CAJPSE010000134.1 GCA_905373185.1 uncultured Fretibacterium sp. | reverse complement strand
CTCCTCACCGACCTACGACAACAATCCCCTGGCCTGGGGGGTCTCCGGGAAGGAATGGCGGGATATGACGCGGGACCCGGCCAAGCCGATGCTGGATCGGACCATCGCAGGGGTCTACCCGCCCGCCTCCACGTTCAAGGCGCTCGTGGCCCTGGCGGCCCTGGAGGAGGGGGCGATCACGCCCTCCACGACCTTTTTCTGCGGCGGCGCCCTTCGTCTGCCCTCCCGGACGTTTCGATGCTGGAGGCGCGGGGGACATGGCACGCTCAACGTGCTGTCGGCCCTGCAGTATTCCTGCGATGTGTATTTCTATCAGACAGGGCTGAAGCTGGGGATCGACCTCCTGATGAAGTGGTGTCGGGAGTTCCGTCTGGGGGAGCCCACGGGGATAGACCTTCCGGGCGAGGCATCGGGCACGATCGCCGGTCCGGAGTGGAAGAAGAAGCGCTTCAGGGAGAATTGGTATCAGGGCGACACGATCAACTATTCGATCGGGCAGGGCTATCTTTTGCTGACGCCCCTGCAGATAGCCCGAGTCTACGCGGCGATCGCGAATGGGGGCAGGCTTGTACATCCCTTCCTGTGCGACCGTACCTACAGGGAGCCGACGGGCCTGCCGGTCGGCAGGGAAAAGCTGGCGACCGTGCAGAAGGGGTTGGAGTACGTCGTACGCAAGGGGACGGGGGCCCGGGCAGGCCAGTTCGGGGTGACGATCGCGGGCAAGACGGGGACCGCCCAGAACGCGCATGGGGACGATCACGCGCTGTTCGCCGGCTACGCCCCGGCGGATGATCCGAAGTTCGTCGCCGTTGCGGTCGTCGAGGCGGGGAAGCACGGCAGCAGCGTGGCCTCGCCGATCGTCGGCGAGATCTTGGCCCATATTTTGAGCCATCCTACGAGTGAGGAAGAAGATCGGGGGGATTGAGTGCGATGCAAAAGGGTGTCGAGATACGGGATCCGTCCTCCACGATTCGGATCAAGGGGACGGGCTACGGCGTTCGGATCGTCCTGCCGGAGTCCCCCTCCGAGGAGGAATTGCTTGAGCTTTTGCTGCATATCCCACCCCAGGCTTGCCTTTTCCCCATCGGGGAGGGAGCGGTTTTGGACTTCCAGTCCAGGGCCTGTTCGGAGGACCTGTTGCTCGGGATCCTGCAGCGGGTCGTATGGCCCCGCAGCATCCGTGTCCTGGCCTGGACCTCCTCAAATGGGGTGACGCAGGCCCTCGTCCGCAAAGCGGGACTGAGGGCCGACGAGCCCTCCCCGGCCCTGTCCCCCACACACCTTCCTGAGGGGCCCGGCGCGCTCGTACTGTATAATTCATTGCGTTCCGGGCAAAACGTCGAGCACTGCGGCGACGTCGTCCTCTGGGGACACTTGAACGCCGGGGCGGAGATCCTGGCCGCGGGCAGCGTCCTCGTCGCCGGAAGGCTCAAGGGGATCGTGCATGCCGGCAGGGATGGAAGAAAGGACGTATACGTCTTTGCGGGGTCCTTCGAGACCCCCCAGGTCCGGGTGGGACGTCGTCTGTGCTATGCCGACGAGACGATGACCTGGTGGCAGGAGACCGTTCTGATCACCGTCGAGGATGAAAGGCTGATCGTCCGCGAGGGGCATTTTCTGGAATGAGCAAACTCGGAACGATCGAACTCGGCCGGAACGGGGAAAACTGAAGACAGTCGTTTACGGGAAGGGAAATGGAGGTTTTTTCGTTGAGTGCACGGGTCATAGTGGTTACCTCCGGAAAAGGGGGTGTTGGAAAGACGACCTCCACGGCGAACATCTCGGTCGCCCTGGCGAAGACCGGCAAAAAAGTGGTCGCCGTGGATGCGGATATCGGGCTGCGCAACCTGGACGTCGTCATGGGGCTCGAGAACCGCGTCGTGTTCAATTTCATCGACGTGATCGAGAAAAATTGCCGCCTGAACCAGGCCCTGGTGCGGGACAAGCGGGTGGAGAACCTCTTTCTCCTTCCCGCGGCTCAGACGCGCACCAAGGACGCCGTCAGCCCGAAGCAGATGATAGAGCTCTGCAACCAGCTGAGGCTGGATTTCGATTTCGTGCTTCTGGACTGTCCCGCGGGTATCGAGGGGGGATTCAAGAATGCCGCCGCCGGGGCCGACGAGGCCCTCGTGGTGACGACGCCCGAGGTCCCCTCGGTCCGGGACGCGGACCGCATCATCGGGATGCTCGAGTCCATGGGAAAATCCCCTATCCGCCTGATTATCAACCGCTTTCGCGCGAACATGGTCCAGGATGGGGACATGCTGGCACGGGAGGACATCCTCGACATCCTCTCCATCAACCTCATAGGCATCGTACCCGAGGACGACGGGGTCATCAAGTCCTCGAATCGCGGTGAGCCCTTGACCTTTGGACTGAATTCCCCGGCGGCCCAGGCCTACGCCAACATCGCCGAGCGCCTCCTGGGTCGGGACATTCCTCTGATGGAGCTGGATGCCGGAGCGTCCTGGCGCTTCCTCGCCCCAATCAAGCGTTTTTTTGGGATGAGCTGAGCCGGGTTTCGGAGCCTCCGGGAACCCCTGTCTCGGGGGCTGGAGAGCACTCACAGAAATTTCCTGAGAGCATCCCGTTAAGGAAGCGCTGATTAAAACAAGAATGCATATTTTATCAAAGGGAAATATGCAAAACCTCTATGAACAAAAATCTCCGGTGCTTCCCTAAAAATTAACATGGGGGTTTTGGTGAAGCTACTGATGAAGCCCCTGGTGAAGCTAAGCGACCAACACAACTGGTGAAGCAACTAAGTGATCGACATAGCATGCCCCGCTTCTTGGGCGCAACTTGCGTTGCTTGTTGGTTGTCTGCTTACGCCCCCATGCCCCCACGCCGCTATCCCGAGACTGAGCGGCCCGCAAGCGAAGTGAGCAGATGGCCAGAAGGCTCCTCTTTGGGGATAGCGGCGGCCCCGGCAAGCTTCTTCCTCAAAACAGGCAAGCTGGGGTACCATCGGGGTGCTTTATGGATTAAATCAGCGTTTTCTTAAACTTCTGTACAAAGAGGACAAAGAGGGAGAGATAGACGTGGATTTTCTGAAAAGATTCTTTGGGGGGAGCAGCCGCGATTCGGCCCGGACGGCGCGGGATCGCCTCCGTATCGTCCTAATACACGACCGGACCGACATATCGCCGCAGCTGCTAGAGAACCTGAGGATGGATATGATCGCTGTTCTAACCCGCTATATGGATATCGATACGGACAAGATCGAGCTGGACCTGGACCGGGACGATCAGGCCGTGGCCCTGGTGGCGAACGTTCCCGTCCTCCGGATCAAGCGGGGCGGTGGGATGGAGGAGGACGACACGCCGTCCCGTACCGCCCCGAGGCCGGCGGAGGAGAGAAGCGGCAGGAGAAAGTATCGTTAGGCATGGAGGCCTGCTGGCTTTTCCGAAGGTCGGCCTGAAAGATGGAGACTCCTCATCTTTCGGTCTTCAGGGATGACGTCGCCGAGCTGGACAGGATCCTTCTCGGCTGTGCGCTCTTTTTGGCGGGATGCGGCGTCCTCTGCGTGTTCAGCGCGGGGGCTGGACGCATGGGGCGTGGCTGGGACTTTGCCCTTCGCCAGGCGCTGTGGCTGGCGGCGGGGTGCCTGGCGATGTTCTTCATGGTGGCCGTGGGGTACCGCAGGCTGCTGAACGCGGCGTACCCCATCTACGGACTGACCCTGTTCCTCCTGTTCCTCACGGTGTTGCTGGCGCCCCGGATCAAGGGGGCCCAGAGCTGGCTGTCCCTGGGGTTCTTTCGTTTCCAGCCCTCCGAGTTCGCCAAGATATCCCTGATCCTGATGCTCTCGAAGTGGCTGAGCCGTTACCCCCCTTTGAACCTGAGGGCCTTCCTTGGGGGGCTGGGCGTGGCGGCCCCGGCCGTCGTCCTGGTGCTCGCCCAGCCGGATACGGGAAGCGCTCTGGTGTACCTCGTCATCACCTTCGGCATGCTCTTCGTCGCGGGGACCCCCCTGCGCTACCTGGGGACCCTCGGGGGGCTGGGCGTAGCCGCGGCGCCCTTCCTCTGGTTCTGCCTCAAGGAGTATCAGAAGCTGAGGCTGCTCGTCTTTCTGGACCCCATGCGGGATCCTCTCGGCGCGGGGTACAACGTCATCCAGTCCCGCATCGCCGTGGGGTCCGGCGGGTTCTGGGGCAAGGGTTTCATGATGGGGATGCAGAGCAAGCTGCGCTTCCTTCCGGAGCCCCACACCGATTTCATCTTCAGCGTTTACTCCGAGGAGTTTGGTTTCCTGGGGACCTCCATACTGCTGTTCCTCTTCGGGGTGCTCCTCTACCGCATTGCCGCCGCCGGGCTCCGGAGCCGTGATCGGCGGTGCAAAATCATGATGTCCGGCATCGCGGTCTGGATATGGTTCCAGATGTTCGAGAGCATTGGGATGAGCATCGGCCTGATGCCGGTCACCGGGCTGCCCCTGCCCTTCCTGAGCTACGGGGGAAGCGCCCTTTTGTCCGTTTTCGTCGCTTTGGGGCTCGTCGGCAGCGTCTACATCGACAGCGTGAAGCGTTTTCACTTTTAGGGCCTTCCGTCGGTGATTCCGACTTCGGGCGCGGAGGAGTTTGTCCCATGGCGTTTTCGGAATTCGATCGGCCGGCCTGGCCCCTTCTGGCTCAGGTTTCGCGCCCATCCCGCTACAGCGGCAGCGAGTGGAGGCCCTATGCGCTGCCCTCGTGGGACGAGGCCCGAGATTCCCTGCGAGTTTGCCTCGCGTTCCCGGACGTCTACGAGATCGGGATGAGCTATTATGGCTTTCAGCTGCTCTCCGCCTTCATCCGGAACGAAGGCTGCCTCGTGGATCGGGCGTATTGTCCGTGGGTCGACATGGAGGCCCTGCTGAGGCGTTACGAAATGCCCCTGTCCTCCACGGAACAGGGGCGTCCGCTGCGGGATTTCGACGTGCTGGGCTTCACGCTCCAGCACGAGATGGGCTACACCAACGTCCTGACCATGCTGGACCTCGGAGGCGTGCCCCTGAGATCCGAGGCCAGGGGCGACGGCGACCCCATCGTCGTCGCGGGCGGGCCCGGGGCCCTCGTCCCCGAGCCCGTGGCGCCGTTCTTCGACCTCTTCTGCGTCGGGGAGGGTGAGCCCGTGCTCCCGGAGCTCCTGGCGGTCCTGCGGGGCACCCGGGGAGAGAGGCGGTCCGAGCGCCTTGCGGCCTGTGCGCGGCTGGAGGGAATTTACGTTCCCGCTTGTCACGACGGAACCCCGGTG
>CAJPSE010000133.1 GCA_905373185.1 uncultured Fretibacterium sp. | reverse complement strand
CTCCGGAACGAGGGCAAAGAGAACCTCCTCGAGCCCTGCTCCCAGTGGTTCGAACGTCATCGGCACTCCGCGAGGTACCTGGATCAGGACTTCCTCAATGCCCATTTCAGGGGCGACATCACGCTCGTCGACGAACGGTTCAACCGCCACGGCTCCACCGGGGACACCGAGAACACCATCATTCACTATACCGGCCCGGTGAAGCCCTGGAACGGGATGTTGGGCCGTTCAAAGGAGCTGCCGTACTGGCGGTATTTTTCCAGGACCCCCTGGGCGCAGCCCCTGGAGGAGGTCCTTGTCCGAAACATGATGGAGGCGGCCATGGGCTCCCCCAACATGCATCCCCACGCCTCGTGCTGTTATGGAAGGATATTCTCCCGCCTGCGCCGGGATATCCTCCGGTGGCTCTCCCGGGCCGGGACCTGGACGGCGATTCTGTGCGCGGAGTCGCTTTGCAGATTGAAAGGGCTCTTCGAATCAAAATGACCATGAATAAAAACCTCAAGGGGCCCGAAGGTATCCGGAAGACCCCGTTGGAACGATATTCCTACGAAGCTCGAGAACTCATGGATGGGGACTCGGAACGGACGACCGAAGACAACGTCGTCCACGTGGTCCTTGGAGTCTACGATCCGTCGGGGACCTACTCCCGACATGCCGGGGTGGTCATGGCCTCCATCTTCGAGAAGACGCGAAGCTCCGTATGCGTGCATATCCTGCACGACCGGACCCTGACCGACGAAAACCGGGACAAGCTGCAGCGGGTCGCCGATACTTATGCCCAGGAGGTTCGATTCGAGGATGTCTCCCAAGCCATCCTGGGAGTCGGCGACACGGCACTGGCCCATGGCGAGAAAATCCTTTCCCGAGGCGCACTTTTCCGCATCCTCATCCCCTCCCTGCTCTCGGTGGAAAGGGTCATCTACCTGGACTGCGACGTCCTCGTCAATCTGGACATCAGGGAGCTTTGGGACATCCCTCTCGAGGGGCGCCTTCTGGCCGGGGCACTGGACTATCCCCCCCGCAAGGCCAAACGAGTCTTCTCGGCCGAGGCGCTTCGTCTGCGACTGATAGGCTCCCGCATCTCGGAATACGTCAATTCCGGCGTTCTGTTGATGGATCTGCGGCAGATCAACCGGGAGCTCGATCTGGCGGCAAGCGCCGCCTGGTGGTATCCGCGCTACGGGCATCAGATCAGCCATGCCGACCAGGACTTTATCAACTCCCTGTTCCGCGGCAGGATCAAGGTTTTGGAGAACCGATTCAACAAGCGGGACCTGGAGGGGGACGTGGAGGACGCCATCGTCCACGCCATCTGCCACCCCAAGCCCTGGGAGGGGTTCCGTGGGACGCCTCTGGAGAGCCTGTACTGGAGCACCTATCTGAAGACCCCCTGGGGGAAAGATCAATCGAGGGAAGCCCTGATCGATCTCCTGATCGGAGTTGCCGCCCGCTCCCCGCTCACACACGGACATACGGGACAGTGTTACGGGAGGGTATTCACGCGTCTTTGGCGCGACATCCTCTGCAACGACAAATTCTCCATCCTGTGGGTGCTCCTGAAGGAAGGGCTCCATCGCGTATCCACATCCCTTCGCCCCAACCGGCATCGACATTCCCATGCAGGGGCCCCGGAAGATCCCCGTTCCGTGCGCCAAGGAGGATGAGCTCGACGTGACAGCGGACAAATTTTTTCTCGTTACCGGGGGGGCCGGCTTCATCGGCAGCAACCTCACGCATTATCTCCTGGAACGGCGTGCCGGCGTCGTCGTACTGGACAGCCTGACCTACGCCGGACACAAGGCATCCCTTGCTAGGGCGTTCGGACACCCCCGTTTCACCTTCGTCGAAGGGGATATCGCCGATACGGAATTGCTTCGCAGCCTTTTCGAACGATACCATTTTGCCGGAGTTTTCAACCTGGCGGCGGAGTCCCATGTGGATCGCTCCATCGACGCCCCCTCCGCCTTCATCAGGACCAACATCGAGGGGACCTTCCGCCTGCTGGAGGCGGCGCGTTTCTGGCTGGATGGCCTGGATGGTCGGAGCGAAGAAAAGGCGGCGTTCCGTTTCCTGCATGTCTCGACGGACGAGGTGTTCGGCTCCCTGGGGGATACGGGCCGCTTTTCCGAATCGGACCCCTACGCCCCAAACTCCCCCTACGCCGCTTCCAAGGCAGGCGCGGACCATCTGGTCCGCGCCTGGCACCGCAGTTACGGACTGCCGACATTGACCACAAATTGTTCCAACAACTATGGGCCCTATCAATTTCCGGAGAAGCTGATCCCGCATATGATCCTCTCCATCCTTCGGGGCGGCGAGCTCCCGGTCTATGGGGACGGCAGGAACGTCCGCGATTGGCTCTACGTCGCCGATCACTGCAGCGCCCTGGCGGCTGTACTGGAGCATGGACGTCCCGGAGAGAGTTACAATGTGGGAGGGAACTGCGAGCGCTCCAACCTCGAGGTGGTGAACCTCCTCTGCGATATTCTGGACGAGCGGCGCCCCGGAAAGGATGGACGGTCCCACAGGGAGCGCATCCGTTTTGTCCCGGACCGTCCGGGTCACGACCGCCGCTACGCCATCGACAGCTCGAAAATCCAAAGGGAGTTGAACTGGAGACCGGAACACGCATTCGAATCCGGGATCCGCGCAACCGTTTCCTGGTACCTGGAAAACGAGGACTGGCTGCAATCCGTCACGAAGGATTATCAGCTGAAGCGCCTGGGCATGAGGGGGCCGTCATGATAAGAAAGGGAATCATCCTGGCCGGAGGAAGGGGAACGCGGCTGTACCCTCTGACCCTGGCCGTCAGTAAACAGCTGCTGCCGATTTACGACAAGCCCATGATCTATTACCCCCTGACGACCCTGATGCTGGCGGGGATACGCGACATTCTGCTGATCTCCTCCCCCGAGGACATCGATCAGTATCGGAGGCTTCTGGGAGACGGTTCGCAGCTGGGGATCAGCCTGAAATACCGCATCCAGCCGCTACCTGAAGGGCTGCCCCAGGCGTTTCTGCTGGGGGAGGAGTTTCTCGCCGGCGAGGGCGCGGCCTTGATCTTGGGGGACAACGTCTTTTATGGCTCCTCTCTGAGCGAGATGGTTAGAAACGCCGCCGCTCTCGAGTGCGGCGGCACCGTGTTCGCCTATCGGGTCAAGGACCCGGAGCGCTATGGCGTCGTCGAGTTCGATGAGAAGGGGAAGATCCTGAGTCTGGAGGAGAAGCCCTCCCGGCCTCGGTCGCATTACGCCATCGTGGGACTTTATTTTTTCGACGAAACGGTTGTCGGGAAGACGCGGCGGCTCTCCCCCTCCGCTCGTGGAGAACTCGAGATCATGGATCTGATCCGGCTTTACCACGACGAGGGGAGCTTGCGGCTGGAGCCGATGGGACGCGGTTTCGCCTGGCTGGACACGGGAACGCACGAGGCCCTCTCCGAGGCGGGGACCTTCATCGAGGTCGTCCAGAAGCGCCAGGGGCTGATGATCGCCTGTCCGGAGGAGATCGCCCTGCGCAGCGGCTGGATCGCGAAGGACAAGCTCCTTTCCACGATCGAACGTCTCCGGGGTACGGATTACGCCCGGTATCTGGAAGGTCTCCTGTGATGGAGGGAATCGAAAGGGCCCGCGTCTCTCGAACCTCCGGGCCCTGCTCACCCGATGCGCTTTTTGCCGCAATCGTATGGGAGGACTGAAATTCGCTGTGCTGCAGAACATAAAAACACGGGCCGCAAAGCCCTCCGTGTTGGGAAAGGTCTCGTTCATCGAGGCGCTTCGCGACGTCCCCTTCGAGATCGGACGCGTGTACTATTCCTATGGTGTGGAGCCCGGCGGCGTTCGGGGAGGACATGCGCACAAGGCCCTGAGGCAATTTCTGGTTTGCGTGAACGGGGCCATCGAGGTTTTTCTGGACGACGGCCTGGGCAGGACGGAGACCTTTGTCCTGAACACCCCCGAAAAAGGTCTGTTCCTCGGGCCCGGCCTGTGGCACACCATGCGTTGGGTCGAGAGGGACAGCATCCTGTTGGTGCTGGCCTCCGATCATTACGATGAATCCGATTACATTCGCGACTACGACACGTTTGTCTCACGCATGAAATCACTCGATGGGAGGCGATTGCAGTGAAGGTCCCCGCAAATACCCTGAGCCCCCAGTTCGAGCTTTTTCGCGAAGAGTACCTCGAGGCGGCCGGCCGGGTGCTTCGCTCCGGTTGGTACGTCCTGGGGGAAGAAGTGGAAGCCTTTGAGGAGGAATTCGCCCGCTTCACGGGAAGCCGGCACTGCGTGGGCCTGGCCTCGGGATTGGACGCGCTGGTCCTCTCGGTGCGCGCCCTCGACATCGGCCCGGGGGATGAGGTCATCGTCCCATCGAATACCTATATCGCCTCCGTCCTGGGCATCACGGAGCGCGGCGCCACCCCTGTTTTCGTGGAGCCCGACGAATTTTACAATCTCGATCCCCTGCGGATCGAGCCAGCCATCACGAAACGCACCCGGGCCATCATGCCGGTCCACTTGTACGGCCAGCCCTGTGACATGCCCTCCATCCATACCGTGGCTGAAAAATATAAGCTCTTCGTCATCGAGGACTGCGCTCAGAGTCACGGAGCCTCGTTGTCGGGAAGGATGACGGGGTCCTGGGGGACCATCGGCTGCTTCAGCTTTTTCCCTACCAAGAATCTGGGGGCCTTCGGAGACGCCGGAGCCGTGGTCACGGATTCCGATGAGATTGCCCAGCGCATCCGCCTCCTGAGAAACTACGGCAGCGTCCAGAAGTACGTCCACGAAATCGAGGGGGTCAATTCCCGCCTGGACGAACTCCAGGCCGCGCTGCTCCGCGTGAAGCTCAGGCACCTGCCTCAGCTTCGGCGGGGACGTCAACGGGTCGCCGATCGTTACAGGAGTGCCATCACCAATCCCTTGATCGGGCTCCCCAAGGTCAGAGACGACGTCGAGCCCGTATGGCATCAGTTCGTCGTCGCATCCGATAAGCGGGACGCTCTGCAGCGCCACCTGAAGGACGCGGGGATCGGCACTCTGATTCACTACCCCATTCCGCCGCACCTCAGTCAGGCCTATTCCCGCCTGGGTTTCGGAAAGGGCGATTTCCCGATCACGGAACGCTGTGCGGACACGGTGCTGAGCCTGCCTGTATATGACGGGATATCTCCGGCCGAGATAGATTATGTCTGCGCCGCCATCAATGATTTTGCATAGTCGAGAGGTTTCCCTCGAGCGCCCCGCGGGGAAGCCGCTG
>CAJPSE010000132.1 GCA_905373185.1 uncultured Fretibacterium sp. | reverse complement strand
GAGCGGATGGCCGGAAGGCTCCCCTCTGGGGATAGCGGCGGCCCCGGCAAGTTTCTTACTCGAAACAGGCAAGCTGGGGTACCACATAAGCAGACCGCCAACGAGCGGAAGCGAGTTGAGCGGGTCGCTTAGGGGTTTCATCAGGGGGCTTCATGGATTAAATCAGCGTTTCCATAGAACGGGCGAAAAAATTCTCCTTCACGGAAAAAAGAAAGGAAGGGCAGATAAAGATGAACGCACATTTATCGGCAGAGGAATTTCAACACGAGCGCAACTCCTTTTCAGCGCTCCTGTTCGGCTACTTCATCGTTACCCTGATCCTTTATCTTCCGCCGTGGATTGGACTTCTGCCTCCTCTCGAGAGAGCGCTCCAGCACATCCGGGGATTTACTATCGGAAAAACCCTTTATTGCATCCTGCCTCTGTCGGTGTGGATTTATTCCCGTTTTGCCCGCAGTCCCTGGAACGTCGTATTTCTTTACCTCCTGCTTGAAGGAGGGAAGCACATTCTGCGCCTCATACCCAACCTGCGCGACGTATTCTCCCCTTTCGGGATCATGGTCCTTCCCATCGTCGTTCTGAGCGCAGTCTGCCTTTATATGGTCTACAAAATGTCCATCAAAATCCGCCGACTGGCTGAACTGCAAAAGGAATCGGACAATCGGGACGAAGAACCCTCCGACCTGAAAGATCCCCTTCTCCTGCGGGGGGCTATGGCGCTGTGGATCCTGTTTTCGTACTTCGCCATGGCCGTGGACCTGCGCCAGAATACGCTCGAATTGTTTCAGCTCCCGATTCACGAGGTGCATGCCAAGGGCAAATATATCCAGGATCTGAGCGCGTCGCCGGACGGGAAGCTGCTGGCTGTAGGAACCCAATGGAGCCTGTCCATCTGGGATGTCGGGCAACAACGCCGTATTTGGTACAGTAAAGATATGGGCGCTACACGAGTGCGTTTCAGTCTCGACGGCAGGTATCTGGCCGCATACGGGGGAGAGGGCAGTCTCGAAAGAGAGGAGGGCGTCGTTAACGTCCTGGAGGTCGACGGCTTCCGCAAGCTGCCTCCAATACAGTGGCCTCAGGAGGTATCCCTTCCTCAAGGCGAGAAAGCAAAGAGGAGGGTCCACTCAGCCGCCTTCCGGCCCGATGGAAACAGCCTGCTCATCGCATGGGACTACACCCGGGGGCCTCTGTTCTGCATGGAGGTGGACCCGCGTACGGGGTATGTCCTCCACACACAGACGCTGGACGTTCGGAAACTCGTCAGTTTGGATGTCGACGACTGCCTGCCCCTGGAGAGCGCGTACTTCTCCCCCGACGCCTCCCATATGCTCCTGCTGGATTGGGCTACACTGAGAATGGAGGACGAACGATTTTTGTGGTTCGATACCCGAACCTGGGAGAGCAAAGAGCTGAGGACAAAGGAATACGAGGCTCTAACGGTAATGAACGACGAGGACAGGGCAACAGCCGACTTTCGGCTGTCCCTTGAGAACAACCGCCTCTGCTTCTTCGCAAGCACACGGGGGAAATATGGGGAGGATTGGCATTTCGTGCTCCTTGGGCTCGATCCGGAGACCCAGAAGGAAAACATGCTCCTGACAGCCCCCGAAGGAGGCTGGATCGATTTTTCCCTCTCCCCGGACGGAAAGCGGGCAGCGTTCGTGGGCCCGAATGAGATCAGGAAAAAACTGGGAGAGAAGGCAGGTCTCACCCTTGTACGCATCGCCGATCTCGGAACAGGCGAGTCGCGCCTGATTCCCCTGAAGTTCGACAGCGAGTGGCCCGGAATCTATGTCCAGAGGGTCGTGTGGCTGACGAACGATACCCTTGCGATTGGACTGACTTCCAGCATGGGTTTCTTTATCGCAAGTGCGGATCAGGCAAAGCTGTAGTCTCCACAAAACGCCCCGGACCAAAAGTTTCGCCCAGGGGGAGGGAGAGTGAAAACCCCTTGGGCGAAATTCCACCTTGCTAAATTGTAAATCCAAGCACAACATACTCCCCTCGGAGACACAGGAAAACAGCATCAGAATTCTATTCACAGCAGCTCCCATCTTTGCATTTTTGCAGACAGGAAGCGCACGTGCTACAATTTTATCCATGCATTTCTCCATGCAGGTGGGGCGTCGGCGTCCCCGTAATCCACCAGATTGTCGAGACAGAGGTGATGTGCCATGGCAACAGGTTTCACGGTAACAGGTTCCACTCTTCTTCTGCTCCTTGCCGCCGCTATCGTCGTTATGGTCTTCATGATATCGAAGCTCAAGATCCACCCGTTCATCTCCCTCTTTGCCGTGGCGCTCTTCATGGGGCTGGTCTCGGGGCTGCCCCTCCTCCAGGTCACCGACACCATCGCCGCTGGGTTCGGGGGAACGTGCGGCACCATTGGCGTCATCATCCTGTTCGGGACAATCATCGGCGCGGTGCTCGAGGGCAGCGGAGGCGCCATCACCATGGCGGACACCGTCCTTCGGCACGTGGGCGAGAAACGTCCAGCCCTGGCCATGAGCATCATCGGCTGGATCGTCTCCATCCCGGTCTTCTGCGATTCGGGCTTCGTCATCCTCTCGTCCCTCAACCGTTCGATGGCCCGACGCAGCGGGGCCAGGATGGCGACCATGGCCATCGCTCTCTCCACCGGCCTTTACGCCACACACACCCTGGTTCCCCCAACCCCCGGCCCCATCGCCGCCGCGGGGAACCTGGGGGCGGACCTTGGGCTCGTAATCCTCTGGGGAATCGTCGTATCCATTCCCGCGATGCTGGCCGGATACCTCTATGCCGTCACGGCCGGAAACCGACTGGAGATCGAGATGCCGGAGGGCGACGACTGGAACGCCCTGCTCCAGAGGCACCTCAGGCTTCCATCCCCCGGACAGGCTTTCGCCCCGCTCATCCTGCCCCTTCTCCTGATCGCCCTGAGCTCCGCGGCCAACTACCCCGTCATCCGCTCACTCATCGGTAAGGGATCCATGCTCCACACGGTGATCACCTTCGCCGGCACCCCCATGATCGCCCTCTTCATCGGCCTGCTCCTCTGCATCCCACTCGCCTCCTTCCGCGGGGTCAACAGCGATGAGGACTGGAGTTACTGGCTCAGAAAGGGCGTCCGGGACGGGGCCTCCATCATCATGATCACGGCCGCGGGCGGAAGCCTGGGGGCCATCATCGCCGCCACGAAGGTCGGCGATTACATCGGGGCCCAACTGGCCCGGTTCGACCTGGGGATATTCCTTCCCTTCATCATCTCCGCGGCCCTCAAGACCGCTCAAGGGTCCTCGACCGTCGCGCTGATCACGACCTCCACCATCACGGCCCCTCTTTTGTCCTCGCTCGGCCTGGGGTCCCCGATGGGCGCCGTCCTCGCCACCCTTGCAATTGGAAGCGGCGCGATGGTGGTCTCCCACGCCAACGACTCCTACTTCTGGGTCGTGGCCCAATTCTCGGATATGGACATCGAAACGGCATACAGGGCGCAGACCATCGCAACCCTCATCGAGGGGGTCGTAGGTGTGGCCACCGTGTGGGGGCTCTCGCTGCTCCTGCTGTAATTCCAAGCTCGAGCTATCCGTGTTCCATGAAGTGGGAGCGGCCCCACACGGGGCCGCTCCCACTTCGTCAAAACAAACTATTAATTGTCCTTGAAACTTACGCCTTGCCACCCATATAGGCCGCAAGCTCCAGCATCCGGTTCGAGTAGCCGAACTCGTTGTCGTACCAGAGCATCAGCTTGACCATCCTGCCGTCCAGGACCTTTGTGGACAGGCCGTCCACGATGCTGGAATGAGGGTTGCCGACGATGTCGACGGAGACGATCTCCTCCCCGCAGAACTCCACGATTCCCTTGAGCGGACCCTCCGCGGCCTTCTTCAGGGCGCCGTTGACCTCGTCGAGCGTCACGGTCTTCTTCAGCAGGAAGTTGGCATCCGTCAAGGATCCATCAACCGTGGGGACACGGACGGCGATCATGTCCATCTTGCCCTTCAGATCCGGGAACAGGGGAACCATCGCCTTGGCCGCGCCCGTCGTGGCGGGCACAAGGGAGACCCCGGCCGCGCGCCCCTTGCGCCCGCCGCCCTTCTGAGGCGTATCGACCAGGAACTGCGTGGACGTGTAGGCGTGGATGGTCGTCGCCATCAGGTTTTCGATCCCGAACGTCTCGTGCATCACCTTGGTGACGGCGGCCAGGGAGTTCGTCGTGCAGGAGGCATTCGAGACGACGATATCCGCCTTGGGATCGAAGTCCTTCTCGTTGACGCCAAGTACGATCGTCCGGTCCACCCCGTCCGCCGGCGCGCTGATGATGACGTGCCTGGCCCCGGCCTCCACGTGCTTCATCGCATCGGGCTTCTTGGTGAAGCGCCCCGTGCACTCCATCACGATATCGACGCCCAGCTTCTTCCACGGCAGGGCCGCAGGGTCCCTCTCCGCGAACATGGGGACGCGAACCCCGTCCAGGATCAGGCTCTCCGAGTCCGCCTTGACCTCGAAGGGCGCCTTGCCGTGCGTGGAGTCGTATTTCACATAATACGCCATGTCCTCCGGCGGGATCAGATCGTTCAACGCCACGATCTCGATATCCTTGAACTTGCGCGCCACCCAGCTGCGCAGCACGATGCGCCCGATACGCCCCAACCCGTTGATTGCCACCTTCGTCGCCATGAACAACACCTCCAGTGAGATTGAACCGCCCGGAATACGTCCCGATTATCTCACAAAATACCCCGAAAATGCCCCGCGAGTGCCACAATTTTCGTCCCAGCCCCCTCGCCGGCCGCGCGGAACGGGAAACGCCTCAGGACAAAAGTCCCTTCAGACAAAGCCCGGCCAGCGCCGAGACCAGGATCAGGAGCTGCGGATAGGCCCGGAAGATGCGGAGCCGGGACAGGGCGAAGCATACGGCGACCAGCCCGACCAAGACCAGGCCGGGAAGAGCCGACCTCAGGGAGGAGAGGTCCCTGGGGACCAGAGGGCGGGCCAGGGTCCAAAAGGCCACCAGGAGCATTCCCGCCACGGCGGGGCGCAGGGCCCTCTGAAAGGCCTCGATGCGCCCCGCATCCGCTCCGAGGCCCGGGATATAAGCCACAGGAGGAGCGAAATAACCAGGATGGGCGTCCCCACGAGGGCCGCACTGGCCCAGAGCGAGCCCCAGAAACCCGCCAGGCGGTACCCTACGAAGGTCGCGGAGTTCAGGGCAACCGGCCCCGGCGTCATCTGAGCCAGGGAGATGGTCTGGGCGAACATCGTCTCCGTCAGCCAGG
>CAJPSE010000131.1 GCA_905373185.1 uncultured Fretibacterium sp. | reverse complement strand
GCTCGACGTACTTCTATGTACGCCTGGTGAGGAACCTAAGCGACCCGCTCAACTCACTACGTTCGTTGGCGGTCTGCTTATCCGCGGCGGTTCGCAAAAGCCGCCTTGCCTACAAACGATTTGGAATTGAAATAATTCCGGATCGGATAGCATAGTGCAAGTGGAAAGCTGGGGCCCGCCGGTTCGACCGGCGGGCCCCAGCTCTGTATTTTCATCTCGAATCAATCGTCGGGATGCACTGCGTTCCGTTCGCTCCCGCCCTGCCGCCGGACGAAGTCGTCGATCAGGCGGCGCGAGATGCTGAGAGGCGGCGGGACGTCGGGCAGGGCGTCGGGGGCGAACCACCCGGCATCGTCCAGCTCCAGGCCGTCGGGGACGGCCTCGCCCGAGCGCCAATGTGCCGTGAACCCCAGCATCAGGGACGAGGGGAAGGGCCAGGACTGGCTCCCGAAATAGCGGATGCCGCCAATCTCTATCCCGACCTCCTCGCGGACCTCACGGGCCACCGTCTGCTCCAGGCTCTCCCCCGGCTCGACGAACCCCGCAAGGACGCTGAACCGCTTTGCGGGCATGCGCCGGTTGTGCGCCAGAAGGAGCTGCCCGTCCCGCTCCACGGCGACGATGATCGCCGGGTGCAGGGGGGCGTAAAAGACCTTGCCGCAGCTCGGGCAGACCAGGCCCCTGTCCTCCGTTCGGGCCTCCAGCGGCGTGGCGCAGAACGAGCAGAAGCGCATGGATCGGCGCCAGTTCATGTACTGGTAGGCCGCGCCGGCGCGGGCAAAGGCCTCCTCCCCGAAACGGTGCCATATGGCGCGCAGGTCCAGCCACTCCGCCCCCCGTGCCTCGAAGTCCTCTCCAACCTCGCACCAGGTGGTCAGGTCCTGCCAGGACTCCGGAAAGTCCAGGGAACAGCGCAGGACCTCGGACGGCCGCTCGGGCCAGTCGAGACAACCGTCCCGGGCCAGGAGTGTGTTGCCCTTGAAGATGAGCATTCAGCTACGCATCCCCTTCACTTCGCGGCGCCCTTCACGACGCGCACGTCCCCCACGCGCCGCGTGTAGCCCTTGGAATCGAAGTACTCCAGAACGGGCAGGATGAACTTCCTCGAGCTGTTCGTCGCGTCCCGGACCGCCGCCAGGGTGACGTTCCCGCCGATTCCCCTCAGGATGTCGAGCATGGCGTTCTCCATCTCCGAGGTCAGGATGTAGCCGCCCTCCAGGAGCACGAGCTCCCTCGTGTTCTTCAGGCTCTGGATGAGCTGGGTGAAGGCGTTGGGCTCCATGCGGAGCTCCGAACGGACCTCCTCCAGCGTGGCGAGCTGCCAGCCCCGCTTTCGGCAGAACGAGGCGAGGGCCTCGCTGTTGCGGCGGAACTCCCCCTCGTTGCGGACGACGAAGTCCGGCGTCCGGGCCTTGTTGTCCCCGGTCACGATCCGCCCACGCTCCGCGAGCAGCGCGGCGAAGGAACGCAGCACCCTGGCGTCCGGCAGGGCGAGCCTGCGCATCAGCTCGTCCAGGGGCATTCCCGCCTCGGAGGGAAAGGCGTTCTGGTAGTCCTTCAGCTCCGAGACGGCCTTGGCCTCCAGCGACTCGAAACGGGAGGAGGAGAGCAGAAGCGGACGCTCCCCCTTCAGCTCGACGAGGGCCCCTGCCTTGACGAGGCGCGCGACGACGGCCGCGAGATCGGACGGGGCCTCCTGGATCAGGACCGCGGCCCGTGGGGTCTCCATCATACCCGCCTCCTCGACCAGGCAGCGCAGCCGATCGTCGGCCGCGGCGGCGGCGCCGAGCGCCCCGATGCGGGCCACGGACGCGGACCGGGCCGCAGCGCCCCGGGGCTTGTGGGAGTAGGGGAAGACGACGCGCCCTCCACCGATCGTGATCAGCGGGCTGTAGAAACGGATGATGAACCGCTGCTCCGCCGTGCAGACCACCGGCTCCTCCAGGACGAGCTGGACGGGCTCCTCCTCTCCGGGGGCCACCGCCCGTTTTCGGAGCAGGCTCACCCGCGCCAGGACGTCCGACGTCCCGATGCAGAGTCGGACCCTCTGCCAGTGCTTCAGGGGCTCCGAGGCCGACGGCAGGATGCGGAGCAGCGCGTCGAAGCAGCGCGTCGGGGAGTACACGCCCTTCCGGCAGACCACGTCCCCGCGGGCAAGCTCGTCCACCGCGATCCCTGAGAGGTTGGCGGCCACCCTCTGGCCCGCGAATGCCTCGTCCACGGAGCGCCCGTGGACCTGGAGGCTGCGGATGCGGCCCTCGCGCCCCGAGGGGAAGACCTCGACCTCGTCCCCCGTACGGGCGGTCCCGCGATAGGCGGTCCCCGTCACGACGGTGCCGAACCCCGAGATGGGGAAGGCCCGGTCGATGGGCAGGAAGAGGGCCCCCTTGCGGGCTCTGGGTCGTACCCGGTCCACCAGGGCGGCGAGCTCGCGCTTCAGGGTCTCGAGGTTCTCGCCGGTGACCGCGGAGACCGGGACGACGGGCTTTCCCTCCAGAAAGCTCCCGCGGACGAACTCCTGGACGTCCTCTCGGACCAGGTCGGCCATACCGGGCTCGACCCTGTCCGTCTTCGTGATGGCGACGAGCCCGTCCCGCACCCCCAGGAGCTCCAGGATGGCCAGATGCTCGCGGGTCTGGGGCATGACGCTCTCGTCGGCGGAGACGATCAGGAGCACGGCGTCTATTCCGGAGGCCCCCGCCACCATCTGGCGGATGAAGCGCTCGTGTCCGGGGACGTCGATGACGCTGACGACGCGGCCGTCCTCCAGACGGAGGGGGGCGAAGCCCAGCTCGATGGTGATCCCCCTCTTCTTCTCCTCCAGGAGCCGGTCGCAGTCCACGCCCGTCAGCGCGGCGATCAGGGTCGTCTTGCCGTGGTCAATGTGCCCGGCGGTGCCCAGCACCAGGGATATCTCGCGGTCCGTGCTCATGCGTTCTCCCCCCCCTCGGTACCGATGCGGGCGAAGGCATCCACGACGAGCGCCTCGTCCCGTGGCGTGATCGTGCGGACGTGCAGGACCAGGGCGTCCTCCCGTGCGCCGCACACGATGGGGACCTCCTGCTCTCTCAGGAGCGCCTGAAGGCGTCCCGCCCCTCCGGCGGGGTGCGCACCGACGGCGACCCCCCATCCCGAAAGGGGAAGCGCGGGGTAGGAGCCGCCGCCCACCGCGTCCTCCACCGCCACGACCTCCACGCGCGCCGGCGTGACCCGCCTCAGCTTCGCCGCCAGTCGGCGCGCCTGAGCGTGCATCGCGTCCGGAGTTCGGCGAAGCATCGCCAGGGTCGGGATTCGGTCCAGGTTCCCCTTTGCGTAAAGGCGCATCGTCGCCTCGAAGGCCGCCAGGGTCATCTTGTCCACGCGCAGGGTTCTGAGGATGGGGTGTTCCCTCAGACGGTTCACCGCGGCCCGCCGCCCGGCGATGACGCCGATTTGAGGCCCGCCCAGCATCTTGTCGCCGGAGAAGGTGACGATGTCCGCTCCCGCCTCGATGCAGGTCCGGACGTCGCACTCCCCGCTCAGCCCCAGGGCGCGGCCATCGACCAGGAGGCCGCTTCCGGCGTCCTCCATGAAGAGCAGCCCGCGCTCGTGCGCGAGCGCCGCGAGCTCGGAGCGCTCGGGCGCCGCCGTGAAGCCGTCCATCCTGAAGTTCGAGGGGTGCACCTTGAGGAGCATCGAGGTCCGTTCGGAGATCGCCGCGGCGTAGTCCTTGAGGTGCGTCCGGTTCGTCGTCCCCGCCTCGACCAGCTCCGCCCCGGAGAGCTCCATGATGTCGGGGATGCGGAACGTCCCCCCGATCTCCACGAGCTCCCCGCGCGAGACCACCACCTCGGTCCCCCGGGACAGGGCGGCGAGGCAGAGCAGGACCGCCCCGGCGTTGTTGTTCACGACCAGGCACGCCTCGGCCCCCGTCAGGGCGCAGAGGAGCTCCTCGACGTGGGCGTTGCGCTGGCCCCTCGCCCCTTTGGTCAGGTCGTACTCCAGGTTGCTGTAGCTCCCCGCCGCGCGGACGACGGCCGCCACCGCCTCCTCCGCAAGGAGCGAGCGCCCGAGGTTGGTGTGGATGACCACCCCCGTCGCGTTGATCACCCGGCGCAGCCGCGGACGTCCCTCCCTCGAGAGCAGGACCTCGAATTTTTTTCTCAGGGCGTCCGCGGAGACGTCCGCGTCCTCGCCGGCGAGCATTCGCCTTCGGATGCGGGTCAGCTCCCCGTTCAGGACGCGCTTGACCGTCTCCCGCCCCAGTTCCCCGATCCACGGCAACGCCCAATCCTGCGCCAGCAGAATGTCCATGCCGGGGATCTCACGCATTTTCTTCCTGATGTCCTCGATCATAAGCAGGCCCGCTCCTCGTCGTCTCTTTTACACTATCGTGCTCTGGATAGTTTTCTGCAACCATTCTATAATAAAATAAAGATGGAATGCTCTAAGGAAACGCTGATTCGAGGAAACCTTGAGAAGTAACCTTGATTCGAGGAAACCCCGATTTGAGGAAAACTCGATTCAATTCACATTGAGGAAACCCTGATTCGAGGAAACCCTGATTCGAGGAAAAACCCATTTGAGGAAATCCCGATTCAATTCGCGAAGCCCCATCGTCGGGCTTTGCATGGGCTTTTTTGCGGCAGGAACTGGAGGTAACTGCGATGATCGTCGTCAACGCCACGGGCAGGGCCTGCCCGGAATCCGTCGACATGACCAAGGCCGCCCTCGACAAGGGGGCGGAGGAGCTGGAGGTCCTCGTCGACAATCCCGAGGCGGCCACGAACGTCAAACGCCTCCTGGAGGGCCGGGGCTTTCGGGTCCTCCTCCAGGACGACGACGGCCGCCTGAAATTGACGGCTGGGAAAAAAACGGAGCCCTCCGTCTCGACATCACGGGCTTCGGCATCACAGGCCCAGGCGCCCGCGCCGGCCGCTCCGATGCCCGTACCGCGCCCCGTGGAGGGGATGGCCGTCCTGATCACCGGCAAGACCCTGGGACGAAACGACGAGGAGCTCGGCGAGATCCTCGTCAAGGGGTTTCTGGGCGCTCTCTCCCAGCTGGACGTCCCGCCCCGGACCGTGGCCCTGATAAACGAGGGCGTGAAGCTGGCGCTCTTCGACTCCTCCTCGTGCGACCACCTGAAGAACCTGGAGCGGAAGGGGACGAACATCCTGGTGTGCGGGACCTGCGTCAACCACTTCGGGATCACGGACAGCGTGGGGGCCGGCGTCATCTCCACCATGTTCGAGATCGTCGAGGCCCTGAACGGGTCCGGAAGGATCCTGAGCCTCTAGGGAAGCGCTGATTAAAACAAAAATGCATATTTTACCAAAGGTAAGTATGCA